>CAZWSS010000051.1:0-3388 GCA_964636795.1 uncultured Gammaproteobacteria bacterium | reverse complement strand
TGGGCGCGCGGTTGTCCAATGTACGATCGAGCGAGGCGTTCACGTCGGCGCTCGGGCGACCCATCAATACCGGTGGCCTCGGACTCGATACTCACACCGTGGAGCGAATCATTGAGGAAGTGGAAGGACATAAGGAGGTCGTTGATGCAAAGGCGATGGAGCATCAAAAGCAAGGGAAAGAAGCATATGTAGAGAAGCGAACGGAGCAATATCACGAGGGTCATGATCGTAGGGACGGGTCGCGACCCGTCCACGCCGGCATTCCTGTCACCTCCGATGCTGTTTTACAACCCAAGAAGTCCGAGGCGAAGGCCGTGCTGTCCAAGCCGTCCGTCGTGGCCGTGCCCATTGAGGGCAAGCGGCCGGTGGTGGATATTACCTATGAACGACGGCTCGTGGGGCCGCTTGAGGAATTACAACGTATGACGCTGGCGGATTTTCGTCGGCTCCCGGGAGGCACTGCGGAGAAAATCGCTGCCATCAAAGAAGACGTGGAGGCGCTTCGTTCGCAAGATCCCGGGCTTCGCATTCGAGCGGTGGAAGCGTGGCGCGGCAGCCCGCTCATGCGGCTGTATCAAAAGTTGCTTGCGCGAGCGTTGCAAGAAGGCGTGCCGGTGGAGCGCGTACTGGCCGACCCTGCCAAAAATCCCGACCACATGCAGGTTGAGGAGATTACTGTCATCCGCGGCTTCAACAAAGATCTACGAAGCTAATGGTATACTGTGTCTATGGCCGAGGGACAAAATCAATTCGTCGTTCCACAATTTCTGGACGTGGAGAGCAAGATCATGGGACCCATCACGGTGCGGCAGTTTGTGATCCTCATGGTGGCGGGGCTACTTGGGGGGATTGTCTACAAACTCTTTGACTTTACTTTGTTCTTGTCCGTGGCCATCCCGCTGGGGATACTGGCGCTCGCATTCGCCTTTCTCAAGATTCACGGCCAAGGGCTGCACTTGGTGATGCTCAACGTGGTACAAACGCTCCGCCGTCCATCGCAACGGGTGTGGAATAAGTGGCGCACGGACTCCGAGCTCAAGGCACGCATCAAACAAAAGGCGCTGCCCCTTCCGCCACCCTCGCTGCTCAAGCCGGCGCTCTCTGGTTCACGTTTGCGCGACCTGTCCTTGGTGGTCAACACCGGTGGCGTGTACGTACCGGATGACGCGGCATAGATATGGCCAAGAAACCCACAAGCCCCAAGCGCCCTTCTACGCAAAAGTACCTGGACATCGCCGAGATTCGCGATGATCTTGCGGTCTTGAAGGACGGCACGGTGCGCGCGGTGGTGTTGGTCTCCTCGGTGAACTTTGCCCTGAAGTCGGCGGACGAGCAGGAGGCGCTGATTCAATCCTATGTGCAGTTTTTGAACGGGTTGGACTACCCACTGCAGGTGGTGATCCAGTCACGGCGGATGCAAATTGATGAATACATAAAACGGATGGACGCCGCCATGTTGGAGATCAAGAACGAGCTGCTGCGCGCCCAGATGGAGGATTACATTGCTTTCATCAAGGATTTGGTGCAAGGCAACGACATTATGAGCAAGCGGTTTTACGTGGTGATCCCCTACGACCCGATGACCAACAAGAAGAAAAACTTTTGGACGCGGCTACAGGAGACGCTCACCCCCGGCTCACGGATTCGGTTGAGCGAGAAGCAATTCTCCAACCGACGGCATGAGCTGGACCAGCGCGTGGCGCAGGCGTTGGGGAGCTTGAACAGCATGGGAATTTCGGGTGCGCGCTTGGACACTCAAGGGCTGATTGAACTTTACTACAACTCCTACAACCCCATGCTCTCTTCGGTACAGTCGTTGAGCGATGCCGGCAAACTCGACATAGAAACGTCGTATGGCTTTTGAAAAAGACATTGAGCGGATCGAACGCGGCGGCAAGGCCCCGCGCGCTTTGCGTCCTCAACCGGAGCGACCAACCAAGCCCCCAAGCGAGAAGGAACTGGCGCGCGCACAACAGGGGAAGGAACAAGAAAAGGTGCGTCAGCTCTTGGAGGAGGAGCGTATCTACCAGCGCGGCGTGGTTTCCATCCGCGACCTGATCGCGCCTTCGGCGTTCGAGGTAAATTCCAGCTTTTTGATCTTGTCGGACACCTATATTCGCACCCTCTTTGTGGTGAGCTACCCGCGCTACGTTGGCGTGGGATGGACGGCACCGGTGATCAACTTCAACTGGACGTTGGACATGTCCATGTATTATTATCCCATCTCGGCAGACGTGATCTTGAAGCAGCTCAAGAAGAAAGCGGGAGAGGTGGAGGCCCAACTCAACTTGGACCGCGAAAAGGGCAAGCCCCGCGACCCGCTGCGCGAGACGGCGCTGCGCGACATTGAAGGACTGCGCGATTCGCTCACCCAGGGGATTGAGCACTTTTTCCAATTTGCATTCTATGTGACGGTCTACGCCAAGGATAAGGAAGAGCTTGACCGCGTGAGCGACGACCTGGACGCGATCTTTGGGTCAAAGTTGATTCACAGCAAGCGCGGGTTTTACCAAGCCGAACAGGGCTTCAACTCCACGCTGCCTTTGGGCAACGACGAGCTGCAGATCACGTTCAACATGAGCACCAGCCCGATCGCCTCCAGTTTTCCCTTCATCTCCTCGGAGCTGACCTCCGACAACGGTATTCTCTACGGCATCAACCGCCACAACAACTCGCTGATCCTCTTTGACCGGTTTAGTTTGCAAAATGCCAACGGCGTGGTGTTCGCCACCGCCGGTGCCGGAAAAAGTTATGCGATCAAGTTGGAGATCATTCGCAGCATGATGCTTGGGGTGGAGGTGATCGTGATTGATCCGGAAATGGAATACAAGACGCTCTCCGAGGCGGTGGGGGGGACGTATGTGAATGTGTCCTTGTCGGCCGAGAGTAAGATCAATCCGTTCGATCTCCCGCGCGCGACGGACATGGACATGGCCGCGGACGACATCATTCGCTCTGCGGTGATTATGCTTAAAGGGCTGCTCCGCATCATGATCGGTGTGCCCATGGGAGAGTCGGGGAAGGTTGGGTTTACGCCCGAGGAGGACGCGCTCTTGGATCGCGGTATTCTGGAGGCTTATGCCAAGCGCGACATCACGGTGCAAAGTGATCTCTCGGCGATTGAGCCCCCCACCATGATGGACTTGCAGGAGTTGATGGAAGGCATGACGGGTGGCGAGCCACTGGTGGAGCGGTTGCGCAAGTATACGCAGGGCACGTTCGCCGGCCTTTTCAATTCGCCCACGACCGTGGAGACCAAGAATCAGCTCGTTGTCTTTTCGGTGCGCGATTTGGAAGACGAGCTGCGCCCCATGGCGATCTACAACATCATCGCCTACATTTGGAACGTGGTGCGCTCGGAGCGAAAGAAGCGGCTGCTGGTGATTGA
>CAZWSS010000050.1:0-6355 GCA_964636795.1 uncultured Gammaproteobacteria bacterium | reverse complement strand
CTCTCCCACTTCCTTATTGATATGATCCCCCACGGAGACCGCCAACTCTACGCCGCCCACAAAAGCAAGCGCGGGCAGCGTCGCGCCTACGCTTTTGTGACCTTGGATGCCATCGTAGCCATCATCGCCGTCGCGTTGATGATGGCCTCCAGCGCGCATATTTTTGGCCTCTCGATCGCTCTTGGAATCGTCGGATCACTTTTCCCCGATCTCCTCAATGGCCTCTACGAGGCCTGGGCGCCGCGGCGGCTGCGTTGGTTTCATCGCCTCCACTTTCTTTTTCACGACGCCATTTCCAACCGCACCGGCGACGTGCCGCTGCGCTACGCCCTCGCGGGGCAAGCCGTGTTCGTCCTCATTGTGTCTCAATGGTTTTGAGCACCGCACCAACCATCGCCTCGGTCGAGAATTGACAAGCCCGTTCGCGCCCCAACTCTGCCAACCGTTTGGGCAACGTGGGATGATAGATCGCCCGCCACAGCGCGCGGGCGGTTTTTTGTTCGTCGTTTTGAGGCACCATGATCGCGGCATCAACAGCAATCTCTTGCAGAGCCGAGTTAGCGGCGGCGAGCACGGGTGTGCTAACCATCATCGCTTCCACGATAGGACGTCCAAACCCCTCCGCATGCGATGTTATGAGCAACACCGACGCGTCATGGAGCAGCGCCCACTTGATCTCCTCACCCACATATTCGAAGCGATGAATGCGCCCGGGAAACGTCGCCGACAGTGTTTCGATGGCGTGTAGCGCTCCCTCTGCCTTCCACCCCGTCTTGCCCGCGATCACCAAGTGCGGCTCGGGGTGCTCGCGCGCAAACAAGGCAAAGGCACGGCACGCCATCTCGATATTCTTTCTGGGTTCGATGGTGCCCAGCATGAGAACGAACGGCTGATCGATTCCAGATGGTCGTACCTCTATGTGACTTGGCGCCGTCACCCCTTGATAGGCGATGATGATGCGACTCGATGCCACAGGGAAGTGTTTGCGCACCGCCTCCCCGGCCCACCCCGAGACCGCATGGATGACGTTTGCTCGACGGATGGCTCGCGCCACGCGCACTTGGTGCGACCACCAACGGGAGAGTCCGCGCTGCGGAAACCACTCGGGATGATCAAAAGAAATAAGATCGTGCACCGTTTGGATCGCAAAAAGATCGCGCGGCAGGAACAACGGCAACCACCCGCCAAGTTGCCACAGTGCATCAAGCTGTGCTCTCTTGATGGCGCGCGCCAATGCCCCGTGACGACGCGGCCCATATGGGAAATCGTTTGCTCGAAACAAAACAAGCTCAACCTCCGGCCGATGCTTGAGAATTTCGATGGCCTCCCCCGCCATGATTCCAACCCCCGCTGGATTGTCGCCCGTCCAAGTTATATCAATGCCAAGGCGCATAGAAGATGAATGGAGGGATCGGTCGTGACCGATCCGTTTTTGATCACCCCAAGATCGCTCGCAATGCCGCAAACCCACTCACCGTTATGGTCGTCACAATCAACGTGGTGCAGGCCGTACCCAAGATCAGCGCCGGGATGGCGTAGCGCTTTGGAATGCGGAAGATCCACGCCGCGAGCGCTCCCGTCCACACTCCGGTAAGCGGAATGGGGATGGCCACAAACACCGCCAGACCAATCGCTCCCAGAGCGCGATTGCGTTCCGTGTAGCGCTTCTCCACATGTCTCGCCGTCCAATCCAAGAACCGCGCACAGATTTTTGAATATCGGCGGCACGGCGCCTCCACCCACTGCAAGACACTGGGGATGATGAGGGCCGGGACAACGCTTCCCAAAAACGACAAGAGCGCACCGGTTACGATCGGGAGTTTAAAAACCTCAAGCGCCACCGGCACCGAGCCGCGCACCTCCACCACCGGGATCGCCGCGATGATGAGCGTGGTGAGCTCGGGGGGAAGGTCGCGGAAAAAAGAGAGAATGGCTTCCGTCATACTATTGCCAACGGTACACATCAAACGCCCAACTCACAATGTCCTTGACGTCTTCAAAGCGACCGTCGGGCTGTGCCGCTCCCAACACCACAATGTCGAGCTCAATGTCCCCCTGCGCCACACGCGTGGTCAGGCAGTAGCCCGCCTCATCGGTGGAACCCGTCTTGCCGCCGACAATGCGATAGGGCGGCCGGTTGAGGAAGGAGGCGAGCAGCTCATTGGTGCCTTCAATGTCGTAGGCGTACCCCAGACCCGACGTGAGCGCCACGCGTGCCGTGTGGATTCTTGACGCGATGGCCTCATGATCGAGGGCGCGACGCATCATCACCAACACATCTTGAGCCGTGGACACGTTCTCCGCAGACAGCCCGATGGGGTCGGCAAACACCGTGTCTTGCATACCGAGCGCCTGTGCCTTGGCATTCATCTTGGCAACGAATTCCGCCTCGCTCGCGCCTACCGATCGCACCAACGCCATGGTCTCGTTGTTGCCCGAGGCCGCCAACATCACGGAAAAAAGGTCCTGCATGGCTACGGAGTCGGAAAATCGGATGTACCACCGACCGCCATTGCGCACGTCTTCGCGTCTTACCGTTGCCGCATCGGTCGGTGCCCATGTGTAGTCCTCCACCAGCACGATCGCGGTCATGAGCTTGGTGATGCTTGCAATCGGCCTTTGCGCTGCGGACTCCTGTTGCAAGAGCACCGCGCCCGAACGCACATCGCGCACCAATACCGTGGGCGCATCCGTCACCACGCCCAAGCTCTCGGAGCGCACCTTCTCCGGCCCGCGCTCGTTGGCAAGCGGAAGCGTTTGCGTGTAAGCGCGCACCGCCGGCCCAACCACATCTGTGGGCACCGGGGCAATCGGCACCCCAATCGCCGTCTCCGCGAAGACGAGGGTAAGGAGAATGTTGACGATGGACTTTAGCATACGTATTTCTCATCGCTTCGTTTGTTCCTCCGCATATCTTTGTAATAACAACGACAATGACAAGTGAAAGAAAAGTTCAAAGGCAAAAGACAAGTCGACTTGCCATTTGTCTTTGCCTTTGACTTTGTATTGTTATTGTCATTGTCTTTATAGCGTTTCGGAATATCTATCTGTGGACTGCGCCATAGCTCCCAACGTCTCATTGCCATGGAGCGCCTCGTACTCCGGCAACGCTGCCACACGATCAACCCCAAGCGTCTGCAACAGATCTATGGTCACCGCGTAACCGGTCTCGCGCTCCACCGGCACCTCCTCCACCAGTCCGCGAATCATCAAGTTGCGCAAAATGAGCGAGCAGTTCACGCCGCGGATCTGCTCAATCTCCGCCTTGGTGACCGGCCCGCGATACGCCACAATCGCCAAGGTCTCGAGCGAGGGCCGGGTGAGTTCGCCCATGACATCCTTGCGCAAATATTCCCGCACCGCTTCCGAAGCATCGGGGCTCGTAACAAGCGCCACCTCGGTCTCCGATTCAAAGAGTAAAATGCCCGAGTCATCCACATTGAGATGCGCCTTTGCCGCGTCGATGGCTGTGCGTACCGCCATTTGATCGGTACCGAGCACCTTGGGCAACGAGGAGATTTTGATGGGACGCCCCGAGGCAAACAGCAGCGCCTCCAATGTTTGCGCGTGGGGGCTCATACCCGAGAGATGGCAATGTCTTGAAAGTGACCGCGCTGCTCCACGCGCAAGATATTTTGTTTGAGCAACTCCAAGAGCGCCAAGAAACTCGTCACCACATCCGAGCGCGAGCCGCGCTGTGCAATGTCGTGAAAAAGGATCGTCGCTTCTTGCTCGATGCGGCGCTTGAGGTCTTCGATTTTTTCTTCCACGGTGACCGTGCGCTCCAACAACCGTTCGGGCAAGCCCACATATGGCCGCACCTTCTCCACCAATCCGCGCAGCGCGGAAGCAAGATCACGTCCGGTCAGATGCTCGGGTGGAGTAAAGGCCGGCGCGTCAACGGTCATTCTCGGTGCCGCATACGCCACACAGTTGGCAAGCGCCATCTCTCCCAATCGCTTGCTGGCCTCCGCAAACCGTTGGTAGATCCGCAGCTGACTCGCCAAGTCCATCTCGTCTTCTTCTTCCACGGTAAGCTCGGGCAACAGTAATTTTGATTTGAGGTAGAGCAACCGCCCCGCCACCACCAGGAAGTCCGCCACGTCGTGGGGCGCCACCTCTTCCACCTGTTCCAAATAACCTAAAAAGCTCTCGGTGATGCGCCCAAGCGACACATCGCTCACAGACAACTTGTCTTGCTCGATCAGCTCAAGCAGGAGCGCCATGGGCCCTTCAAACTGCTCCAGTTGAACGTAGTAAGACGACATGACTATGTGTCGAGCTTGATGTGTGCCTCTTTCAGCGCCTTCTCCGGCAGCGGGCTGGGCGCGTTCATCATCAGATCGCGCGCGTGGCCGTCCTTGGGGAAGGCAATCACTTCGCGAATATTGGGCTCGCCGCACATGAGCATCACAATCCGATCAATGCCTGGCGCAAACCCGCCATGCGGCGGCGCGCCAAACGTGAAGGCCTCCAGCATGTGGCCGAATCGAAGGTGTTGATCTTCCTCCGACACATGGAGCAGATCAAAGATGCGCTTTTGCAACTCACGTTCGTGGATGCGGATGCTGCCCGAGGAAAGCTCGTAGCCGTTCAACACGAGGTCGTAGGCATTGGCGCGAATCGACAGGATATCTTCTCCACGCATAAACTTCTCTTTGTCCTCCTCATGGATGGAGCAAAACGGATGATGCGTGGCGCCGATGTTGCCCTCCTCGTCTTTCTCAAACATGGGAAAATCCAGCACCCACGCAAAAGCCAGCTCGTTGGGATCGTTCTTATTCTGTCGAAGATCCGGCTTGTCGCTGCCATAGCGCTCCAACGATTCCTTGTACGTCAGCCGCGGGAACGGCACGTTTGAAATTTTTTTCTCCGGGAAGAGCGTGTTGATAAGTTCAATGAACATTGCCTCGGTGTAGGCAAGTACGTCTTCTTGCGTAACAAACGACATCTCAAAGTCCAGTTGGGTGAACTCCGGCTGGCGATCACCGCGCTGATCCTCGTCGCGAAAGCAGCGCGCCACTTGGAAGTAGCGCTCAAACCCCGCCACCATGCACAGCTGCTTGAACTGTTGCGGCGACTGCGGCAGCACGTAAAAGTTGCCCGCATGCAGACGCGATGGCACCACGTATTCGCGCGACCCCTCGGGAGTGCCCTTCATGAGAATCGGGGTTTCAATCTCCACAAAGTCGTGGGCGTGCATGTAGTCGCGGAAGAAGGTAATGATGCGGTCGCGAAGCCGCAGGTTGCGCTGCATGCGCTGGGTACGAAGATCGAGGTAACGATACTTAAGTCGCAGTTCCTCCGTGATACTGATCGTGTCTTTGTCAATCTCAAACGGCGGCGTCTGTGCCGTGTTGAGGACACGGATGGACTTGGCGAGCACCTCGATGGTACCGGTCGTCATATCCGGGTTGATTTGTTTCTCTCCGCGCGCCTTCACTTCACCTGTAATCTCCAGCACATACTCCGGGCGGACGCCGTCCATGGTGGCGCGCGATGTCTCATCCAACTCGGAGGGCACCACGACCACTTGGACAATCCCCGACCGATCGCGCAGATCAAAAAACGCCACCTTGCCCATATTTCGTCGGGCGTTCACCCACCCCTTCAACAACACCATTTCCCCCACCTTTTTGACGCTTTCCCGAGCTAGAATCCGCTGTTGCATAGTGGGGAGATTATAGCATGAACTCAAACCCGTGCCTCCGAGTGCAATTTCGGCGAGGCTGTCATTGCCTCCACACGCCCGTGTCCTAGGGTGAAAACAAAATCCCCCTACACAAACTGATGTGTGGGGAGAATATTGCGACACTCGGAGTAAGACCTTCGCCTCACCGATAGCTGCAATGTAACACGGCGTCTCGCGACTGTCAATGTGGATAACTACGGAACCCCACTTCCTATCGCAGCGCGGCGTATATCTGCTCGTCTGTAAACTCCCACTGTCGCAGAATGCCGAAAATCTTTGTGTTCAGAATCCGATGGAGGTCGCGTTGTATGGTGTACTTCGTTCCGTTGTGTGGGTGCTTCACCAGCACATGGCTTCCCTTCCCATGGCGCACTTCTACCACCAGACCAAGCTTGCGACATGCACGGATCCAATCGCGTTGCTTCACATCCGCCAAGCTCATGCTAGGCATAGACCCGCTGCTGCAGCTCCATGGGTTCGCTTTGTGTCTTGATGAGCCGATCGTTGCAGAGATGTGGAGGAATCTCAAAATAGGTAAACACGGCGTCTTTGAGGAAATCGTTCATACTCTCCTTCCTTGTCCCCCCCGTCAGAATCCCACTGATGTTCGTTGTTTCGGCAACCCAAGATCCATCAGAGAGAACCTCGATCTTAAACTGGATC
>CAZWSS010000049.1:0-6482 GCA_964636795.1 uncultured Gammaproteobacteria bacterium | reverse complement strand
ATAATTTGTTGAGCCGTAAGCTCCTGGCGTTTCACCAGATGGAGAAGCTCGGAAGGATCATTGGCCTGAAAAACGGTCGCACCGGCACCTTCGATTTTCGTAAGAAGCCCTTTTTCCTCCAGTGCCTTGAGAGATTGATAGACAAGATTCCGGTGGAGTCCCGTCTTTTCAATGAGATTACCCGCGCCAGATTTGCCTAATTCTTGCAAGGAAACAAAGACGTACGCCTCATTTTTCCCAAAACCAAGGGATTTTAGATCTTCCGTAAGCATGGTCATGTTTTTTATGATATGTCTATACTACTAAAGTAAGCGAAAACTGTCAATAACCCACTCCAAGCCGTCACGCCAAAAATGACGTTTTTTTGCTAAAATAAGGTATTTTCCCATTGACAAGCCACCTATTTTGTGATATAACAAATCCAAGCTGAAGGAGGAGAAAGTTACTTCCTGAAGCTTGCACCTTTCACCGGCTCAAGTGAGCCACAGACACGGAGGATGCTATGAGCCACCAGAACTGGTTGAAGCAGAATGAGGAACACGAGAGGAAGACCAAGGAGAGGATCTGCGACGCCCTCGGGGAGAAGCTCGACAAGTTCAAGTGGACCAAGTACGAGGACCTCACCGACAAGGACAAGGCCGAGATCGCAGGTGCCCTCGAGCAGGCCAGCAGCCTCGCATACGAGACCGTCGGGCACTTCGACATCCGTTCGTCGGCCGCCTGGAACTTCTTCTTCTGGGCCAAGGACTGGTTCAACTGGAAGAACGACCGCCGCTCGTCGGACTCCTACTCCGACTGGCGCACTCTGCGCCACATCGCGCTCCTCCACGCCGATCGGTTCGTGGAGGGATGCCACCACGGCCAGAGTGTCGGCAACCTGATCGCTGGTGAATGGCTGGAGAAGCTCGGCTACTGGGCCGACGCCATCCACTACTACCGTCACTGCAAAGACCGGGATCGGCGCGAAGCAAGCGGGCACATCCTGCGGCTCGCGACGATCATGGAGGAGTGCGGTGGCGAGTGGAACATCGCGGGCCTCATCGGGGAGTGCACGAGGAAGTTGAACCCCCCGCCGGAGCCCCCCCGAGTGTCGACAGAGAACATGGCTGCCAACAACTTCCTCGCCAAGCGACCGCATCTGAAGCTGCTGAGGCGATGGGAGGAGACCTGTGTCTTCTCGAGTGGCGTCTACCTGACGGTGCAAGTCACCACCGACGGCATCAAGCACGAGATCATGGTGGTGTTCACGCTCATGCAGTCCTGGGAAAGGCCACACCGACCGTGCGTAGTCAGCGGGGATCCGAAGCTCCTCGACCCTCCCGCGCTGAACGCCGACAACAAGTCGTAGGAGGTGTGAAGCAGACGCCGTAGCGTCGCGTTCACATCTCCGACACATCTCGCCCGGTTCTCGGGCATCTCGCTCCGCAGGCACTCTGCGTGAGCTGACCCGCCGCATTCCCGGCGGGTTTTCCTTTCTCTTTAAACAAAAAGCGACGCCCACCCCAGAGAGCCGGGGTGAGCGTGCGGGCGTTGCCTCGTCAGACGAGGCGATCAGGTCGCGACTAGTCCTTCGCGATCGTGTAGCCCCAGCCGCGCGGGGCGTTGGGGTCGGTGACCGGGCGGGTCCAGACGGTCCCGATCGTGGGCAGGCGGCGGACGCCGGGGGTGGCGTAGAACGTCTCCCCGAAGCCGATCATCCGGCCGGTCTCGATGTTGAACGTCACCTTCCGGAAGCCGTTGCCGGGCTCGTGGAAGTAGACCGCGACCGCGTAGCCGTCGGCGTTGACGATCGTCGAGGGGTCGCCCTCGATGTTGTCGAAGCGGACGATGGGCGTCCCCTGCATGTCCTCGACGCCCGCGGGCGTCATGATCAGGGTCGTCTCGCCCTTGCGCATGGCGGTGATGGCGACGGCGTTGTCGGTGCCCTTGTAGTCGGCGATGTCCGTGACGAGCCCGTCGTCGAGCGTGAACGCCACCAGCCGGGTCGGCCGGAGCTCCCCGCCGACGATGTGGTCGAAGTTGAACACCTCGTCGGTGATCCCGATCGTCGGGTTGGCGAACGTCTCGATCACCGCCTTCAGGCCCTCGAGGGCCTCGGGCTTCGTGTCGATCGGGACGGCCGCGAGGAACATGCGGTCGTCCATCTTCAGGACAGCGGCCATCGCGCCCCCGTCGCTGTGCCCGATGGCGGCCGGCATGATCATGGCGTCGAGGGGCGAGCCATCGGTGACGAAGGCGATCGTCGCGCCCTTGCTGCCGAACCGCAGGGTCTGGAGGCGGCCGGCGAGCGACCCCCGCTCGGCCTCCGTGATCATCGCGGCCAGGATGGCGCCCTTCGTGCCGGCGGCGGTCTTGATGGTCGGCTTCTTCGTGTCGGTCGTGGCCTGCAAGGTGCAGTCCTCCTCATCTGGGGCATGAGAGCCCCTGTTCACGCTCGGGGGTGAGACATTCCTCACTCCAAAGACAAGCGTGATGCTATCCTGCGACCCGAGACGTGTCAACTGGCGGAGCACAAAAACCCCTCCGCATGGGAGGGATTTCGATCTTGAAGGAGTGGCGAACTTTGGCCTTTCTCTGTGAGTTTCTGCCGTTTGCGGCCACAAACCCTTCTTTTCTTTCGTTCTAGCGACGACGCAAGCTTTATATCAGGTTTGGGACTGGGAGTCAATAGCCGCCTCCTCTCCATGCCCCTCGGGGACGATGCGGCCGAGCATGTACATGGAGGCCACACCAACGAGCATCAACAGCAACGCCGTGGCGATGTTGCGCTTGTTGCCCTCGGCTTTTCGAAGCGAATTTGGAACCAGGTCATAGGCCACCACAAAGAAAAAGCTTCCGGCCGACAGTGCAAGCAAGAGACCAACGAGCGAATCGTAACTGGTGAGCAGCGCGCCCAGCGCGACCCCGATCAAAATGGTTGCCGACACCAAGAAGTTTAAAAACAACGCGCGGCCAGTGGAGTACCCCGCCTCCTTGTAGACAATGAACTCCGAGATCTCTTGGGCGAACTCATGCACAAGCACTCCAATCAATACGGCCGCGCCGAGGCGAACATCCACTACAAACGCTGGAACAATGAGGATGCCGTCGGCAATGTTGTGCGCCGCATCGCCAAACATGATCCGCCGCGCCCCCGCCAGCCCATGACGATGCGTATGGTGCTTTTCATGGTGGTGGTGCGCCTCGGGAAAGAGCAACTGAATGCCCCAGGTTAAGAAGATGCCGGCCATGAGCGCTGCCAAAGAGATCCACACCCCGCCCGTGAACTCCACGGATTCTATGGTTACGTTGATCGCAAGCAGTAAGAACACGCCCGCCGAGAAGCTGATGAGGTAGTGGAGGTTTTCCTCCAACCAACTCCCCGCCCGTTTCCACATAAAAAGAACGCCCGAGAGCGACACGATCATGACCACCAAGGCACCAAGCGCGGCAAAAAGGATAGGCGACATAGTGAGTGAATGGTACGGATTTGATATGATGCGGTCAACGTATGAGGCCCCTCACGATCATGTCTTGGAACGTCAACGGCCTGCGCGCTGTGCTGCGTAAAGATGCCTTTGTACCGTTTGTGGAGGAGCATCGGCCCGACATTCTGTGTCTCCAAGAGACCAAGGCCGCGCAGGGGGAGGCGGAGATTGATCTGCCCGAGTACGAGGAGATTTGGAACTCGGCGGAGCGGAAGGGATACTCGGGTACCGCCATTTTTACCAAGATCAAGCCGCGTTCGATTGCGTTTGATATGCCCAATGGCAAAAATGGCGAGCTCAAGGATGGGCACGGGGATGCGCAGAGCGAGGGGCGGGTGATCGCGGTCGAGTTCGACGACTTCTACTTGGTGAACGTCTATACCCCCAACTCCAAGCGGGGGCTCGAGCGTCTCACATACCGTCACGCCGTGTGGGATCCGGCGTTTTTTAAGTACGTTCGGTCGTTGGAGAAAAAGAAGCCGGTGGTGTTTTGCGGCGATCTCAATGCGGCGCACAAGAAAATTGATATCGCGCGGCCAAAGGACAATGAGCATAACGCCGGCTTCACAAGTGAAGAGCGAGAGGGGATCGATAAGATCGTCGCCGCAGAGTTTGTAGACACCTTCCGGCACCTCCACCCAAACAAAGCCGATGCCTACACTTGGTGGAGCCCCTTTCGCGACGCCCGCGAGCGCAATATCGGCTGGCGCATCGACTACTTCTTTATCAGTGAAGATCTCGTCCCTCACCTCAAATCGGCCAATATTCATGCGGACGTCATGGGATCCGACCATTGTCCAGTGAGTATCAAGCTTGTATTTTAGGCAATGTTGATGATTTGAATTTGCATTGGATATTGATTATTGGATATTGGCCCTTGCCTCCCATTGACACCTCCCCTCGGCTCGGCTACACTCCGCACACATTGAAATTCCCGTTTATGTCCCGAATGTGCCAAATTACTGGAAAGCGTGGCCTGGCTGGCAATAATGTGAGCCACTCCAACCGCAAAACCCGCCGCGTACAAAACGCCAACGTGCAGACCAAGCGGTTGCTCAACCCGGCGACCGGTCACATGAAGACGGTCACCCTCTCCACTCGTGCCATGCGCACCCTCAAAAAGTGGAATCGCGATGGAAAAACCTACGATTTGAACCTGCTTGTGAGCTAGCGCCCCCTCGGGCGCTTTTTGATACTTGATCACTCCCACAAAATGGGTAGAATGGGTTCTGCTCATTCTAAGTTGTAATAACTTGGTATGGAAAAATCAACGTCTTCTTCTCTCTTTAGCGTGATCCTCGCCAGCGCGGTGACGAGTGGGGTGCTCTCTGCGCTTATCGTCTTGTTCTTGGTCGGCTACCAACCGCGCGTACAAGACGGCGCGATCGAGATCCGAACACCTGTTGAGGCCACCGATGTCAGCGACGTGGTGGAGCAGGTCAACCCAGCCGTGGTGTCGATTGTGATCTCTCAAGAGGTGCCCGTACTCGAACAATATTATGAAGAGGATCCCTTAGAGGATCTGTTTGGCCGACAGTCGCCCTTCCGTATTCGCATTCCGCAATATCGCCAAAACGGCACCGAGCTCAAAAAAGTGGGCGGCGGATCCGGCTTCATCATTTCGGCGGACGGCTACATTGTGACCAACGCGCACGTGGTGTTTGAGGATGAGGCAACTTACACGGTGGTGATGACCGATGGCACAACGTACACGGCAGAAGTGATCGCGAAAGATGTGGACCTTGATATCGCGCTCGTGAAGATCGACGCCACCGGCCTCACATTCCTTTCCTTTGGCGATTCGGACACGCTGCGATTGGGGCAAAGTGTGATCGCAATCGGGAACGCCCTGTCCGAGTTCAGTAACTCGGTGTCGGTGGGAGTCGTGTCGGGATTGTCACGATCCATCACCGCCGGCGGGAACGGACGCTCCGAGCTTCTTGAGAACGTAATCCAGACCGATGCCGCCATCAACCCAGGCAACTCCGGCGGGCCGTTGCTCAATGTAAAAGGAGAGGTGATTGGAGTGAATGTTGCCGTGGCGCGTGGATCGGAGAACATCGGCTTTGCTCTTCC
This sequence comes from uncultured Gammaproteobacteria bacterium, assembly GCA_964636795.1. GTDB lineage: Bacteria > Patescibacteriota > Patescibacteriia > UBA9934 > UBA11717 > UBA11717. The sequence goes on along the minus strand of CAZWSS010000049.1, from coordinate 939 downwards.
CGCAAACGTGGTGCAGCCCGCAATTGAATCCATGCGCGTCAACGGGCGTGTGGTACGCCCCTACATCGGCGTTCGCTACACATTGATTACTCCGGAGCTACAAGAAAAGTTTGATCTTCCCACGGCTAAGGGCGCGCTCATCAAGGGGGATGCCGACAGCCTGGCGGTTCTTCGTGGTTCACCGGCAGAAGAGGCCGGGCTCAAGGAAGGCGACATCATCCTCAAGATCAACGGGGAGGAGATTTCAGCAACAAACAGCTTGGCCTCGGTCATTCGACGCAAGGCCATCGGCGACGTGATTACGATCACCATTTTGCGCGAGAATGACGAGCGAGATGTGGCCGTGACGCTCAAGGAAATGCCGCAGGAATAGGGCTTGCCAAGCACACAAAAATGCCGTACGCTGAATCCTACAGTTTGTCATTGATGACATGGATATGCCGAGCCAACTCAAAACAACCGATGTGTTCTCTGCGGAGTTCATCAAAGAGATGGAAGAGAAGCTATTGACGTTGCGCGGTGAGCTGGAGGGAAAGATCAAAAAGATGGAGTCGCGCAATACCGGGGATGCCACCAAGCCCGATGCTGAGTACCCCGACTATGGGGATGAGGAAGAAGATAATGTGCATGAGATTGAAGAGTTGGTGGTGAACCAGAACGTGAAGATCGAGTACGACAAGGAGCTGCGCGATGTAGAGGAAGCCCTCGCCCGCATGAAGAAGGGTACCTACGGGATTTGCAAGTACACGGGCGAAAAGATTCCCGAGGAGCGTCTGCGCATCCGCCCAACCTCCAGCGCCAGCGTTGCCGCCAAGAGTGCATTCAAGCCATAGGGACAGGTCGCGACCTGTCCGTGCAGATACAGCGTCCCATGCTTGTGGGGCGCGGTATAGATCATAAGTAACGGTTACCGAGATCCAGACGGTGCCATACCTCGCT
>CAZWSS010000048.1:0-6494 GCA_964636795.1 uncultured Gammaproteobacteria bacterium | reverse complement strand
GCGAGGTATGGCACCGTCTGGATCTCGGTAACCGTTACTTATGATCTATACCGCCATGGGCTATCCCTCCCCCATCCACAGTTTTGTCACAGTCTGTAAACAGAGGTCTGGGATTGACAACCCCCCCCAATTGCTACATTGCCTGCGGAGGTACGCATGGCAAAGAAGCAAGAGCAGTTTGAGCTACGCTGCTCATTCTGCAGCAAGACCCAGGGCGAGGTGGAGTTCCTCGTCGCGGGTCCGTTGGTCTACATCTGCGATGGGTGCGTCGCGGAGTGCGCCGATGTCGTGGTGGAGTCACGCGCGAAGAAGAGTGTCTCGGCGCTGGTCGAGGAGGTGATGAGGCGGATCACGGAGGATAAGACCCTCTCTGGGGTGATCGAGCTCTGCCTGGCGTGGTCGGATAAGACCCTGGCGAGGTTTGTCATCGCCGCATTGCTCTACCCCCTCATCGACACGATCGATCCGCCGCTCGATGAAGATCTGCGGAAACAGGTCATGGAGGGGGTGCGAACGCGCCTGCTCCAACCCAAGCCGTAGACAACAAGACGCCCGCCTTCTCGGCTGGGCGTCGAATTATTTTTACAACACCACCTCCACCTCGGCGAAGTCATCGGGCAGGCTCTCGCCCGGAGCCACGTTGCGATCGGCAATGAGATCGAGGATGATAGGGAGCTCAACAGCGTCCATAAAATGCCCACCCGTTTCCATGGGCTTGAGCTCCGCTTGCAACCATCGCTCATACTTTGTAGAGTACTCAAACGGAATCACTGTGTCATCCTTGGCGTGAATGACAATGAACTCCTGGCTCTTCCACGCCACCGTGTCAAAGTCCACCGGCGGGGAAAAAAACGTAGCAAACTTTTCCGCCCCAATGTGAAACGGCGGCGCAATCAAGATCGTTGATTTGGGCGAACCCGACATGTTGGCCTGCTCAAAGTAGTGCAACAATGCCACGCAGCCAAGAGAGTGGGCAATGAAAATCGTGTCGCCGTGCACGTCGCGGATGGATGCGTTGATGGCATCCATCCATTCCTGACAGACCGGCTCCTCGGGATTGGGGAGCTCGGGAGCAATCACGTCATGCCCGCGGCGCGTGAGCTCGTCCTTAAGCCACGGCCAAAAAGCCACCTGCGGCGAGGACTTGTACCCGTGAACCAGTACAATGCGCATAGTGAGAAAGTGATCGGAACGTAATTGGCCACACAGTGCATGAGATGCTTCAAACGGTCAACGCATTCAGAGGGGCATGACGTTCCCTTCATTGTCCACAAACGTAGCGTTAGGAAGGCGTGTTGTGTGATGTTCAATGAGGTTCGCTAACTTTTCGGCCACATCGGCTGGATCGAGAGGCGCATCCTCTCCGCCCATATGAGTCCTCACCCATCCAGGATGAATCAGAACCTACTTGAGCTCTGGATGCGTTTTTGCAAAGGCCTTCATGGCAAAGTTGGCGGCCGCCTTACTGGCGCCATAGGCCCAGTGAATCGCTCGGTAGTCGTCCATACCCGCATACGTCCCCATGACGGATGAAAGCGTCACGACCAGTTTTTCCTCTCCGCGCTCGAGAGCGGGCACCAAACGGTCAGCGAGCAACCACGGTGCCACAACATCCCAATGCCACTCCGCGCTCCCGTAATGAGAATTGTCTTCATATTCTTAATTCCGAACAAGTTACTACTGGTGCCGGGGAGAGGACTCGAACCTCCAAGGATTGCTCCGCTAGCTCCTAAGGCTAGTGTGTCTACCAATTCCACCACCCCGGCGCGGAGTGACAATAACAGACGTGCGCACATCGTCAATCCACGCGACTTGTCCACACCCCCCCATTGACAGTGGAAAAAAATGTGGTGTAATGGAAGCGCACAGGTGAGGCCACGCCTTACTCCTGCTGGCAAACAACACTACTCCCCACAGTTGGGGAGTTTTGTTTGTTCAACATCCCGGTGCGCATGGGCCGGTAGAGGTAGTGGCAATCTCACCTGTGTTGCCAGCAGGAGATACGGGTTCGATCCCCGTCCGGTCCACCATGCACCGGGCCCCACCCATCCTCCCCACCCCTTTTATTCATAAGGATATATGTATGCGAACATGGATCGCCAGCGCGATCTCGGGTTTCTTGGTATTGGCTCCGCTTGCGTCGTTTGGCGCTACACTGGACTTGGACGCGTGGAAGGTCACGGCCAGTGACGATGGGGCGTCGCGGCTTAACCTATCCGTGGAGTACACCGGAAGCGAAGAGATTGCCCCAGCACCGGCGGTGCTCACTGTTCCGATTGAGGCACCCGTCACGGATACGGTCGAGGCCACCGTTGTCCCGATCGCAGTGACACCGGGCGATGTGTTGATCAACGAATTTGTCAGCGACCCTGTGACCGGGCAGCCCGAGTGGGTAGAGCTCACCAACACCACCGATCATTTGATCACTGTGGATGGTTGGTACCTGCAAGAGGGCTCCGGCAAGACCACAAAACTTGAAGGATGGATCGCACCGGGTGGGTTCCTCGTCATCGAGGGCATCGGTGGATCGCTCAACAACGGCGGTGACTTGATTCAACTCTACACACCGGACGATGAATGGATCGACGGCGTGGCCTATGGAAGCTGGGAGAACGCCACCGCCCCATCAACATCGGATCCCCTGTCGGTGGGGCGCGATGACCATCGAGTGTTTGTAGAGATGAGTCCGACGGCGGGCAGTGCAAATGCCGTCATCGAGATGACCCCCTCCAATCCGGCGGAGTCGGACCCGGCTTCGCTGGGCTCCCCCTTGGCAGGGGGAGGGATCGAGCTCGAGGAGGAGGATTTGACACTGTCGTCCACGGCGGAATCAACATCAACCAACAGCACCGATACACCATCAACCACCAACTATGATGTCACTCAACCAACTGCTGCGGCAGTCAGCGCGGCAACAACGTGCCCAGAGGAATCATCAAGCACGGGAGATGAGGCAGATGCTGCTACAGTGGCGCTCGCCACGCCCCTTGGAGACGTGCGATCGCATGCCATTGGTACGCGTCTCGTAACGGAGGGGATGGTATCCGTGATCCCGGGTATCCTTGGCAAACAGTTCTTCTACTTAGCCGGTTCGGGCATCCAAGTGTACCTCTACAGCGCCGAGTTTCCGTTGCTCGCGCGCGGCGATCGGCTACGCGTGGAGGGCGAGTTGCGCGAATCCGGTAACGAGTCGCGGTTGAAGATCAGCGAGACCTCCAACATCACTTTGCTTGGGCATGGAGAGGCACCACAACCACATGACGTGACTGCTGCCGAAGTCGGCGAGGCCACCGAAGGATGGTTGGTGCGCATCAGCGGGAGCGTAGTAGAGGCATCGTCGGGAGAATTCGCCGTGGCCGATAACACGGCCGAGGTGCGCGTGGTGATTCAACCAGGTACGGGCATCGCCACGTCGGCGCATGTGGGCGACGCCGTGACCGTGACCGGCATCGTAGGTCAGACGCGCTCGGGCTATCGGCTGCTCCCACGCAATGAGGCGGACTTGCTGATCCGTGCGGCATCAACCAACGATACGGAGCCCGATGAGTTGAGCGTGCTGAACTCCCATGGTAGCGACGGCGCCGGATGGCTGCTCTCGGGCATGACGGTGTTAGGGCTCACCGGCTCCGCCGGCGCGTATGTAATTCGTAAAAAGTTTCTCTCTTAGAATAGCCAAAGATTATTATTGAGACAGGTTCTCCTATGGCCGAAGTGAAAAAGTACCCCAAACCGGCGTTCAAGAGCGTGGATGATATAAAGGAGGACTTCCATCAAAAGATCGCCGCACTGGAGGTGGAGCCCGGGGTTCGACAGACCTTGTTCGATTACCTCATCGAGGAGAATCGGCAGGCGTGGATCCGCGGCAAGGAATATGGCTGGCATAAGGCGCGCAAGTGGCAAGAGGAAAAGCAGAAGCAAGCGCAAGCCCAGCCGCAGACCGCGTAAACAAAGGGGTCAGACCCGTATGGATCTGACCCCGCCCCCTTCTTATGGAAGTTGTTCACGAAGCAACTTAGCGCGCCATCGAGACAAGTTCCACGACTGCCAGTCGGAGGCGTACTCGTAGTTCTTCTTCCAGTTATCATAGTTTTCTACGTTCTGCGCGCGTTGATCTATTCGCAGCACATGGAGCTGGTCGTCTAGCTCTTGAAGGTGCTTCGTCTGCTCTGCACAGGCAACGGCATCCCTGTTACAAACCAGTTTTACTTCACGACTCACCCGCGCCCTCTCTCCATTGAGAACATTGAACTGATCGTATAGATATCGGCGCCTCTCGAGAGACTCATTGACGTACGCCGAGATCGCGGGCACAGCGTCTTCGGAGAGCGTTACAAGATAGGCCAAGTCCACCGGGCGCCCGGAGTCCCCACGCATCACATTCTGACGGGCAATCAACGCATCGGGATTTATCACGTTGAAGATAAAAAGCGCAACGCCAAGAGTCAAGAGCACCCCGCGCAGAATTTGGTTTTCTTTTACACGGTGTGAAAGAGCTATCAGGAACAGAATCAATACAGCCGCCAGCACTCCCAAGAAGAAATGTGCCGAGAGACGATCGCGCGTAAACCCGAACGCCTGCTCATAAAGCGAGAGCCGCATCCAAGACGACGCTAACACCCCACCCGTGAGCACCACTAAAGTCATCTGCAGCACATTCGTAGCCATTCGATACGTTCTTGTTTGAAACAAGCGCACCGCCCACATCAATCCAACCACCAAAGCCACCACAACCAACAGTTGATAAAACCCTTGGCGCGCGTATTCGGCATAGGTCAATCCGAGTGACGTAAGATTCGACTCACCCCCAAACAGATACACGCCCTGAATAGCCACAAAGAGAAGGAAGAGCACGTTGAGGACACTCAAAACAATGGTAGCCTCCACGCCAATGGAGCGCGACGCATGCCATGGCACCACATTACGCACCTCGGTGCGCTTCCAAAACGCCGGAGCGAACAGAAGCAGGAAGCCCACAAAGAGCGCGATGATGAAGGCAACATCGTCCAGAACATCCTTTAATTGGAAGTGAAATGCCCGATCGAGCAAGGTTCTAAACACCTCGTCCGCCGCTGCAAACAACGCACCAAAGATCAGGAGCACGATTAATCCAAGCACCGCGCCCAGGCCAACGCGCGCCCACTGGTTGCTCTTGTATGTTTTGAAGTGGCTAAAAATGCCAGCGCCGTTGACTACGGCAATGATGCCATCCACAAACGGGAACGCCACAAAGTCCCACAGGTTGTATCGCCGCACTTCCGCTCCATAGATGCTTACCAACATGAGTGCGCCTAGGTAGAGCATGGCCACAGCATTGAGGGCGAGCAGAGCGTTGCTGTCGCGCAGGGTAAAGAAGAGGGACAGAAGCACCATCAGCACCGCCAAAGAAGACTCAAACCACGAGAGGCGGCGGTGCGCGAGGCGATCAAAGAACACCACCACACCCAAGAACACCACGGTGAAGATGGGCACAACAATGCCCCACTGGTGATCGAGGAAGAAGACATCGGCGACGATCGCCAGAGCGAGCGTGACCAGGGCGAGCACTCCGGGTTTGACCATAGCAGGGTTCATATGCGTGAAGTAAATCGTTCAATGAGAGCTTCTACGGACAGCTCTTCAATCTCCCCCGTGGCGCGAGGGCGCAGTTCCACCACGCCTTCCGAGGCGCGACGGCCCACCGTAACGCGATAGGGCGCACCGATCAAGTCGGCATCGGCAAACTTCTCGCCCGCCTGGCGGTCGCGATCGTCTAGGAGTGACGGCACGCCGGCCGCCTCCAACTGGTCATGCACGTCCAGCGCCACCTGTTGCTGCTCCTCGTTGTCCGCGCGCACCGGAATAACATGCACCAAGAACGGCGCCACCGCCTCGGGCCAGATCAGGCCATGCTCGTCGTGATGAATCTCCGCGATGGTGCCCATCACGCGCGACGGTCCGATGCCATAACAGCCCATCACAACCTTTTTCTTGGACCCATCCTCATCGGCAAACGTCACGCTGAACGCATCCGTGAACCGCGTTTTGAGTTGGAAGATATTGCCAACCTCGATCGCCTTCCCTTCCGTGATCGCGCCGCCGCACTTGGAGCACACGTCACCGACTTTGATCTGTGCGATCTCTTTGTTTTGCGCCCATCGGCACCCGGTACAGTAATAGATCATGTCCTCGCCAGCCTCCGCGAGCACCTGAAACTCATGCGAGTACTTGGAAAACGCGCCGCCCGAGGCCTCCACAACAAGCGCATCAAGACCACATCGCTTGAACACGTTGAGGTACGCCACCTTGGCCTTTTCGTAGTACACCTCCAAGTCCGCCTCGTCGCGGTGGAACGAGTAGAGATCCTTCATGGAAAACTCGCGCCCGCGCAGCAGGCCACTCTTGGCGCGCGGCTCGTTGCGGAACTTGTCTTGGATTTGGTAGACAGCAAAGGGGAGGTCGCGATACGACTTGATGAACTTCCGAGCAAGCGGCGTGACAATTTCCTCATGCGTCCA
>CAZWSS010000047.1:0-6764 GCA_964636795.1 uncultured Gammaproteobacteria bacterium | reverse complement strand
CCGGGGTCTTCTGTATTGTCGCAGGTTCTAGGTTATAGGTTGTCGTCAGCATCACGGCCGCATTCATGCCTCGAACCTAACACCCATCACCTAAAACCTTGGTATACTTCCTGCATGTCCCTGCTCCCTCATTGGCCACGCTCGGCGCGCACGGAGGAGAAGATCATGACGGGCGTGATCGCGTGCGGCATCTTGTTGTTGCTCCTCGCGGTCTTCACGTCCCCCTGGGTGCTCTTGGCCGGCCTTCTCTTTGCCGCCGCCGTCACCCTCACCTGGAAGCAACCGCTGTGGATGGTGCTGTTTCTGTGCGCTTGGTGGCCGCTCGAGCCCTTCATCCTCAAGTGGGTCAGCGACGACCTCTACGTCTACGCGCGCTATTTTTCCGAGGTGATGGTCTATGTGCTGGTTGCGGTCGTTGTTATTGGCTACCTCGCGGGTCGTTTTAAACGTCGCGTAACTTCTGCCGATCTTCCGTTTGCTCTTTTTATTTTGATGATTGCGGCATCGGTTGTGTTGAACACGTTACCAGTGAGCGAGGCGTTGCTTGGCGCGCGTCAAATTATTCGTTTCATGCTCCTGTTCTGGGTCGTGGTCATGCTCTACCCGCGCCGATTTTGGGTCAAGCGCCTGGTGGTGTTGCTGTTTGTCATGCTGTTGCTGCAGTCCATCATTGGCATTGCCCAGTCAGTCACCGGCGGCACCCTCGACGCATTTTTGCTTCCATCGGAGCGTCATACCATCGGAGACATTCAACTCACGGAGGGCACGGTGCAGTTTTGGGATCCGGGGCAGCGTGTATTTGGAACGCTTGGTCGTTATGATCGTCTGGGAACTTTCCTCGCGCTTGTTCTGTTGCTCGTCGTTGGCTTTGTGTATGAAAGTGGTCGCAAACCGGATTGGAAGTACATTGGATTACTGGCGGTCATTGGCGTGCCGGCAGTGATCCTCACCTACAGCCGCTCGGCGTGGTTTGGGTTGATGTTGGGTGCGCTGGCGATTGCTTGGGTCAAACGAGACAAACGCGCCTTTGCCGCGGCCAGTATCGTCGCCGTTTTGTTTGCGGGCTACCTTGGCATCAACGGGTTATCGAGCGCCTTGGCGGATGTGCAGCGGCAAACGGTCTCTGATCGTTTTTTGGAAGCCTTCACTTACCAACGCTTCCGCGGTGAGTACTTGGGGTTAGGTCGCGTGTATTGGATGGTCAAGACGCCTACGGAAATCGTCCCGCACTCCATTGTCACATTTCTGTTTGGATGGGGGCCGGCACAGTATGGCGCGGGGGCTGTTGCCGCCATGCACAACACGCGGGTCTATGATGCCGTAGGGTTGCCCTTTGGGGTGTATGGAAGCGAGGGCTACATCGACAACAATTGGTTTGCGTTGTGGGGCGAGACGGGCACGCTCGGCATCATTTTTTATGCATGGGGATACATCGTGTTGATGGTGGTCGCAGTCAAAGTGGCGCGGCACTCCAATATCAGCATGACGCGCGCGGTGGCGAGTGCTTATGTGGGGATTTTGGTGGCCGTTGCCGTCAATGCGCTCTTGGCGACGTTTCTGGAGGTGCGCACCTTGGCGCCGTATCTGTGGATCCTCGGCGGATGTGTGGTGGTTATGGGGAGCCGGGAAGGGATTCTTGAGACGAGGGCGCGAGGACTCACTCATGTGGCGAGTGGCCAGTTGCCAGTTGCGAGTGGTTTGGCTCACGCAGAAAAAGCAACTTGCAACTAGCCACCAGCAACTTGCTTTCATGAAAATTCTCCTCATTAACAAGTACTGGTATCCACGCGGCGGGGCCGATGTGTACGCGTTGTGGCTGGCCGATGAGCTTAAGCGGCGCGGGCATTCCGTTTGCATTTTCTCGGTGGCGCATCCGCAAAATATTGTCCCGAGCGATCCTCACGTTTTTATTTCAGGCGTGGAAACCGAGAAGCCAAATATCCTCGACGCTCCGCGAACGATCGGGCGGATGGTGTGGTCGTTTGAGGCGCAGCGCGAGCTTGCCGCATTCATTGAACGCGAGAATCCCGATGTCGCCCATGTGCACAACCTCTACACCCAGATGTCACCCTCGGTGCTGCCGGTGTTGTCGAAGGCCAAGATCCCGGTCGTGGCGACCGTGCATGATTACGGCATGACCTCGGCCAACTACTCACTCTTCGACGACCAAGGCGTGGACCATATTGGCTCGTGGGGGAGCGTCGTCCGGCGCCGCGGCATCAAGCGGTCGTTGGTAGCGAGCGTGATTGGGGCATCGGTTTTTGAGCTGCACCGTCGCCTCCACGTCTATGAGCGCAACATTACGCGCATGATTTTTACCACGGAGTTTGCGCGACGATTATTTGCGGCGCGCGGGTGGAATGGCGATCGCGGCGTCGTCATTCCGTATGTGGTGACGTTGCACGACGAAGAAAAAAAGCCGCACCAAGATGGTGGGTTCTTTTTGTTCGCGGGCAGGCTCCACCGCACCAAGGGGGTGCATGTGTTGATTGATGCGGCGCGCGCCACTGGCTTGCCAGTTAAAATCGTTGGTGATGGACCCGATATGGAGTGGCTGCGTCACCAAGCGGGTGCCATGATGAATGTGGAGTTTCTTGGATCGTTGCCGCGGCCTCGTGTCCTCGAACTGATGCGCACCGCGCGGGCGGTGATCGTCCCCTCCGTTTGGTGGGAGCCGTTTGGTCTCGTGGCTCTTGAGCCGCAAGGTCTGGGGACGCCCGTGATTGCGTCCAACATTGCCGGGCTTGCAGAAGTGATTGTCCATCGGCAGACGGGGATTCAGGTAGAGCCCAACGACGTGCAGCAACTTTCTCAGGCCATGCGCTATATCAACGATCATCCCGAGGAGGCCATGCGCATGGGAGCTATGGGCAAGCGTCGGGTTGAGGCGCTGTACTCCATTGAGGAGCACATGCGGAAAATCCTGGAGGTGTATCGGGTACTTTCTAGAAATCCCTCCCCTGCCAAGGGGAGGTGAGGAGGGGTCATCGTGTGACGTTATTCAATCGTATCGACACCAAGGCGCACAGACAACGCCTTCGTCATGAGATGACCGAGGCCGAGTATTTATTATGGCAACAGTTGAGAGGGAAGGGACTTGGCATCAAGTTTCGTCGTCAGCACGGCATCGGTCCTTATATCGTGGACTTCTACGCCGCCAGCGTTGGTCTTGTGATCGAGGTTGATGGCGCCACTCACTCCACACCCACCGAAGAACTGCACGACCGCGATCGTACTGCATTTCTCACTCAAAAGGGTCTATGTGTTCTTCGGTTCACCAATACGGAGATCTACTACGGTCTGGATAATGTTCTGGAGGTGATCCGGACGGCTGCTCGATGACCCCCTCTCACTCCCCCTTGGCAGGGGGAGGATCGCACGAGAGCTGGTGTCTCCCCCTAGCGCACGACTCCGCCATCCTCCTCAATCTCCGTCGTGATATCGGCGGCGGACGCCTCCACGCGCGCGCCGGTCCACGCATCCGTGGCGGTCAGTTCGATGTTGGTGAGCAGGTCGGGTGTGGTGCCGAGTTGTTGTGCTGTCGGTGTGAGGTCGAGCGCAATGCTGGCGGCGGCTGTGTAGCCCGACCCCAAGGTTGCATCGGCCTCGCTCAAGATCCATTCCACCGTCCGTGTGGATGGCGTGTAAGTCACGCTTCGCCCTTGGGTAACGCTCTGTTGATCGGTCCATTGCACACGTGGTGGCAGCGTTGCGGTCACCACGACATCCCGCAGAGGATTGGTCGTGTTTTGAATGTTGAGGATGATCCAATACGTGGTGTCTTGGCCAACCGTGGGCGGCAGCGGCCCACGGCCAAGCTGGTCGCCAGCGGCGCTGAAGTATCGCGCAAATCCTTCGAGCGCCACGAGGGTGGTCAACTTCCTCTCAACGGGCACTCCAAGCACCGTGATCCGCTCGCCGGTCGCGTTCAACGTGAAGCTTACCGACGGGCGCAATGTGACGGCACGATTGGTGCCCAAGCCGCCGGGGATCAATTTGACCTCACGCTCACCGGCGATCACTGGGGTGTCCACATGCCACTCGGGTGCATTTGCGGCACCGTCGATGGAGATGGTCACGTCACGGATGTCCAGATTGGTTTGGTTGGACCAGGTCACACGCGCGGTGAAGGGTTCGCTCACGAAGAGATCGCTTGGTACGTCCGTGAGCGTGACGGTGAGGGGAGAGGGGACAAGGGCAACCGTTTCTGTAAGAGCTTCTTGGGTAAAGCGTTCGCTGTCAAAGACAAATGAGGGTTCAAAGGTGAACGTGGTCGACTCGCCTTCCTTCAGGGCTACTGTGCCGGAGAACGTGATGGTCAACTCTTCGTCGGGCTCGAGCGACGGCACGATCCATGTCTTGTCGGCTCGTTGCTTTTGCGATGTCTCGCGCAGAATGAATCCATCGGGGAAGACGGCACGGATGGCGGCCTTGGGGAAAGTGACCGGTCCGGTATTCTTGAGCGCGAGCTCGCCGAAGACACGTTGTCCGGCCACGAGTTGATCTTGGAGTGAGGAGCGAATTTCCAACGCGGAACGTTGTGGGGAGAATGTGAATGTCTGATCGCGGCGACCCGAAAGACCGCCCCATGTGTAGCCGAGGGTTGCGGAAAATGTCTGCGTGCCGCCTACATTGCCAAACAGTACGCCCCGGATCTTCGTCAGCCCATGTGCGCCGGGCGCCAGGTTGCCAAGGACGATCGTATTCGTCTGTGGCGCAAAGTCAGGCGAGACCACCTCTTGGAGCACAAAGTAGGGAGGGTAGGCGAGAGTGAGCGTTGCGCCCTCAAGCGTCTTGTTGCTGCGGTTGGTGTATTCAATGGAAAGGGTGGACGCGCCGCCGGAGACGATGTCTTCCGGTGCAATGGTGGCTTGAAAGTCGAGTTGACGACCCGGGTCGGCATGGATCACAAAGATCCACAGCAGCCATCCGATCACGATCGCGAGGGCGCCAACCACGACCACATCAAACACACGATGCTTCCACCCACGTTTGGCCAGCCGTCGTTGGATGGGGTATGAGAGGAATCGCCCCGGTCCGCGAGCAATATGCACGCCGGTGCGGACGGTTTCCTGGGCGTTCTTTTTGTGGAATGGATGAGCCATGGTTTGGGGCTATGAGCTCTTAGCTATGAGCGTTGAGCTTGTAGCGGGTAGCGGCCAATCGCTAACGGCTAATAGCTAAAAGCTAATACTGCGTAAACACATCCGTGGTCAACGCGATGATTTCCGCGATGCCGTCGCCATCGAGATCAGATGCCGCTACCGGCACTCCCGTCTTCTGTGTGGCATCGAAGGCGTAGAACTCATGGGTCTGCTGCACGCCGTTGGCGTTGAAGACGCGCACGAGCGGGGCGCTCCCGGGACCCGTCCCTGTGATGATATCAGCGCGTCCATCGCCCGTCACATCGGCCGCGGCAACCGTCACGCCGCTGCGGACGCGGTAGTCATAGGCAAAAAATCCCGGGGCAAGCAGCCGCCCATCTTTGTTATACACCTGCACCTGCGGCCCACCGCCCACGCCGGCGCCGACGATGATCTCGTCCTTGGCGTCCCCCGTCACATTGCCCAAGGTTACGTTCACGCCGCCGCGAAAGTCGGGATGGAATGCAAAGAACCCCGGGTGGATGAGCTTGCCGTCTTTGTTGAAGATGCGCACCTGCGGCCCGCCACCGTTCTTGGTGCCGGTGACAATCTCTACGCGACCGTCATTCTCCAAATCACCAATGGCCAAGTTGATGCCCTTGTTGTAGCTCGCGCCGTAGGGTTGAAATGTGGAGCGAATGGCGCCGTTGGGAGCATGGATACGGACGGTCGAAGCATTGGCGGTAACCATCTCCATGGTGCCATTGCCGTCCAAGTCGTATCGCACCACCGTATCGCCGCCGACCGTGGCGCCGGTATAGGCAAAGAAGCCGGTGCGCTTGCGCTGCCCGTTGCGGTCGAAGATGCGCACAAAGGAGCCGTTACGAAAGGCCTGTGCCACCAACTCTTCGATAGGGCGCAGCAGTACGATGCCATCTTGGGGAGCGAGGGTCACCTGGGACACGATACGGCCGTCGTTCACCGAACGATCCTGCGTGCCGTTGATTTTTTCGAACTCGTTGCCAAGTTGCACCGTTCGCGCTTGACCGGTGGCGTTCACGATCGCGCGTCCCGCTTGGAATTCGCGCAACCATACGGAGGGTGTCCATGTGGCGTTTTGCGCATTGAGCAAGTCCTTGGGGCCGTCCACCGCGCGGCCGAGGAAGACGCCGTACTCATCAAAGCCCCAGAGCTTTTTGTAGTTTTCCTCGCCGTGCGCGTAGCCATAGAATGCACCACCTACCAAGGCGCTTGAGAGTCCAAACCGCATTTGTTTGTAATTAATCGTGCCCGTACCGCTCGTGTTGCCATTGAGGATGTACACGTCCGGGTCGGGGGTGGCGGCGCTGTTGGCGGCAAGGCGCTGCATGCTATCTTGCCACTGGCCAGATCCTTCCCACGGGGTGGGGAAGGACTCGAACATGCGGCCGTTCACAAAAGGTTGGAAGGTGGCCTCCGAGCTGCCGTTGGTGACAAGGATGGCGTTGCGGCCAAGCGCGGTGCGGGCACGGGAGAACAGATCTACATATCCCGCTTTCCATGCACGATCCACATCCGCTGCACTCTCGGCGCGACTGTCATGATTGAAGTCCACGGGACCGATCCACGAAATGCCACTGCCAACCTCGTCAAAAAACACGCCGTCCCAGTAGCCGCTTGACCACACGTCGCGAGCCACAT
>CAZWSS010000046.1:0-7031 GCA_964636795.1 uncultured Gammaproteobacteria bacterium | reverse complement strand
CACGTTCTCAAAAGCCAAGTCCGTGGTGTTTGCCGAGTTCTCGGGCGTGACCGTTAAAGCGCTCGAGGGGCTTCGCGGCAAAGCACGAAAGGAGCAATCCGGCGTGTCGGTTGCCAAGAAGTCGCTCATGAACATCGCGGCCAAGTCGGTTGGCTGGCAGGATATGGACACCGCTTCGCTCCCCAACAGCATCGTCACGCTGGTCGGGTACGAAGACGAAGCCACCCCCGCGCGACTCGTTGCCGAGTTTGCCAAGGAGAACGAGGGGGTCCGAATCGTTGGCGGCGTATTGGAAGGTCGCTTCCAAGATGCCACGCGCATGCAGGCGCTCTCCAAGTTGCCAAGCAAGCCGCAGTTGTATGCGCAGTTGGTGGGCACCATCAACGCGCCGCTCTCCGGCCTTGTGAACGTTCTTTCCGGGAATCTGCGCGGTCTGGTGACCGTCCTCGGGCAGATTCAAAAGCAAAAAGCGTAATCATTTCTCCCGCCGCTGCCGGAGCTGCCCCCGAGGAGAAGACAATCTTCGATGTGGAGCTCACCTCTGCCGGGGACAGCAAGATCAACGTGATCAAGGTTGTGAAGGAGGCGCTTGGAGTGGGGCTCAAGGATGCCAAGGACTTGGTGGACGGCGCGCCGTCCGTGCTCAAGGCTGGCATGAAGAAAGAGGAAGCCGAGGCCCTCAAGGCCAAGATCGCCGAAGCCGGCGGAACCGTGACGTTGAAATAAGAAAACAGGTTGTAGGTACAAGGCTGTAGGTTGTAGCTGGGCTACTACCTAACACTTAAAACCTATAACCTTTTCTGTTTACGAAATCAACGTCCCCTCAAAGGACTTGCCGTCTAAGAGCCGCTCCACGTTGGCGAGCTCGTGGCCGCTGACGATGGCAACCGGCAACCCGGCATGATGCGCGAGCCGCGAGGCAACCGGATCAAACGGCACATGCATCCCCGGATCCCATACATCGCCCACGATCGCCCGAAACGCGCCCCAAGAAATGCGCTCGATCCTCTTAGCGTCCTTGTGCTTCCGTGGATCCTTGTCATAGACGTAGTCCACGTTGGACAGGTTGACGACCATATCGGCCTTGAGGCGCCACGCAATCCGTGTCGCGACGTAATCGGTAGACCACCCAGGCTTCCACCCAGCCGCAATCAACAAGTGATGTTTGCCAAGATGCGCGCGTGTGGGGTCTTTACAAATCTGCGGCCGTGCGGTGTTGCGAAAAATCGTTCGCAGTAAGTGGGCGTTCAATCGCGTGGCGTGGATCCCGAGCCAGTCCAGGTCGTCGCGCGTGAGTTTGGTGATCTTCTCCGAAGCGCGTTGGTAGGCACGCGAGGTGCCGCCACCACCGGTGATAACAACAAACCTGTCGCCATTCTTCACCCGCCGCTCGATCATGGTTTTGAATGCTGAGAGAAACCGTGTGTCGATCGCGCCGTCCGGCACAATCATGGAGCCACCTACCGAGAGAACAAATGTGGCCATAGAAAAAGACCGAGCTCTAAGTCTTGATGATCCAGTTGGTGAGGAGTCCCACAAACCACAGGACAATGGCGCCATACACGGCGGCGAAGAACGTGTCGATGGTGAAGCCTGGCAGGATACTCGCGGCTAACCAAAGCATGAGTGCGTTGATCACCAGAAGGAAGAGACCGAGGGTCACGAACGTGAGCGGCAAGGTGAGGACAACGAGGAGCGGACGAACGAGAGCGTTGACAAGCCCCAGCACCAGTGCGGCCACGAGTGCCACCACGATGCCGCTCACTTCAAACCCCGGAATCAGGTAGGCCACCAACAGCAGTGCCGCCGCATTGATGACCCAGCAAAAAAGCAATTTCATAGTTGTTTTTCTTGAATCTCTTTTACGCGCACCTCCAGCTCGCGCAGCTTCTTTTTGCACAGCCCGACCAGCTCCAGTCCGCGCTCAAAGTCCTTCAGCCCCGCTTCCACATCCACTTCCTCCGACTCAAACCGTTCGGCGATTTTTTCCAACTCGGCAAAAGCGTCTTTGAAGCTCGGCGATTTTTTTGGCGGCATAGAGGACGCTACTTTTGTACAATCGTTTGAACCACTCCGCGAGCGAATTGTACCTGGAGCGCATCGCCCGTGTCGAGGGTCGAGGCATCCGTGACCACGCGACCGGCACGGCGCGCGATAGCGTAGCCGCGTCGCAGCACGCGCTCGGGGTTGAGCTCGTTCAAGTAGCGCCCAAGGTCGTCCACCCGAGCGCCCAAATCCTGCAAGCGCGCACGCAGCCGATTCCCCGCTGCTTCCACATCCGCCACGACTCCGTCCACTTTGAACCGCAATGATTGCATCACGTGCATCAACCGGCTCACGGCACGATCGGTCGCATATCCACCGGCGCGGAGGCGATCCATCACCCGCTCTCCCAATCGCTGCGCCATCATGTCCATGTGCAGCGCCACGGCCACTTTGTCTGGCACCACGCGCTCGGCGGCATTGGAAGGCGTGGAGGCGCGCACGTCGGCCGCATACTCCGCCAACGTCTCGTCGCGCTCATGTCCCACACCAACCACAATCGGGACATGACTCGCAAACACCGCCCGTACCACGCGCTCATCATCAAACGCCGCCAAGTCCTCCAAACTCCCACCCCCGCGCGTGAGCACCAATACCTCGGGGCGATCAGCGGGCGACACGGATTGAAAGCGCTCGATCGCCCGAACGATCTCGGAGACCGCGCGCTCGCCTTGCACCGCCACGTGCGCAAAGTGCACCTCCACGCCACCCCAACGGTTTTGGAGGATGCGCATGAAATCAGTGTAAGCCGCCGCCTCACGACTGGTAATGAGGCCGATGCGCTCGGGCATGGGAGGCAGCCCACGTTTGCGCGAAACATCAAACAACCCTTCCGCCTCCAATTGACGTCGCAACTTCTCGCGCCGCGCCGCCAATCCTCCCGCCCCGACGACTTCGATCTCGTTGACGTTCAACGTGAATTGCCCATAGCGCTCATAAATCTTTGGCGTAGCTCGTATCACCACGCGGTCGCCGTTCTTGGGTTCCACGGTGAGCTGAAACGTGGTCATGAAGCAGCGCAACAGCGCACCGTCGTCTAAGTCCTTCAAAGAAAAGCGCACCCACTTGCCCTGCGAGATGCCAAATTCAGCCACCTCGCCCTCCACGAGCAGGTTGGGACCAGCCAGCTCAAACAAGTGGCGATTCAGCAGATCGGCCGCAGCAGCAACGGAGAGAGGAAGCACGTCGGGCGTCATGCGAACCAACTTGGTTGAAACCACTGCACCACAAAAAAGAAGCCGACGACCATCAGCGCCATAGTGAAGAGCGTCTCCAACCAGATCCGCTTGTCCTCCCGCCACCCAAACGCGCCCATACCCATAGATGGCATGACGATCACGGCCGCGACAAGATAGAGCACGGTCGCATACGCCACAATTGACCAGAACGCGTACGGCTCACCTGCAAACGCCCACAACAGAGGGTTGAGCGGGTAGAGCAGTCCAAAAAACAGTCCAAGCACCAATTGAAACAGGATGCCGAGCGAAAACGATTCGCGGTCAGAGAGCTTGCGCCCGCCAAAAGTATCAATGTCCACCAAGAGCGGATGGCTGGAATGTTTGTGCCGCCGCACCTCCCAAACCAACGCCGGCACACTCAACACCAGCGCCAGCACCACCCCAATCCCACCGCCCAGCAGTACGTCGTTGATCATACGAGTAGCTTACGCCTTTGGCCGTTGCTTCGCCAACCAGTCCTTCAAGAGCCGCGTGGCGCGCACGTCGTCTTCATTGTACTGCACGATCCGCTCCAACAGCGCCCGATCGCCGCGCGCCAACCACTCGTGGTACCAACGGATGGACTCCACGCCCGAGGCGCCCTCTGTGCGCCATTGGAACCCAAGGTACTGGGCGATGTCTTTGAGCGAATAGAACGAGAGGGGGAAAATGATGGCCGAGCGCATGCGGGCGTTGAGATCCACAAAATTGTTTTGCCAACTCTCCACGGCACCCTCGTGAGCCCCATAGCGATCAATCAATTTTGCACAGACATTAATCTCATACCAGCCGTAGTGGTAGACCGGCGCGTGGCGATGCTCGCTCAAGAACTCGGTAAACCGGTCCCAGGCATCGCGCTCCTGTGCCTCGGATTCCGCCAAGAAGGCGTGATACGAATCCGTCACGGTGCCATCGGCCGCGCGTTCCACCTTGAGCACCCCAAAGAGATAGTCCAAGTCGCGCACGGGGTCGGACTCAATATCAAAGTACAGCTCCACGTTGGCGCTTGGCAGATCCACCTTCTCCACCACGTCGTGCACGCGCTCTTTGAGCGCCACCGCTTGGCGATGCAAGAACAACAGCCGATCTTCATCCATGTCCATGAGCTTCGGGGCAAGCGCGGAGGGATCATTCGTGGCAAGATCGAGCACTGTGTGGACGCCCGCGCGGTTGAGCTCGTCAATCTCCTCCACCTGCACGCGGTTGAGGAGCGACAGGTCATCGCAACTCTCCGCCTCGTCCACGCACACCGAAAAATAGGGCGATGATTTGCAGCCGGTCGTCAGGACATGCATGGGCTCATCGCCCTCCAAGATGCGCTCAATGTCGTCCAAGGTCAGCCGATAGTCGGCCTCAAACGCTGCCAAGTCATAGCGCATCACCACGCCCGAGGGCGACATGATGTAGCCACTCGTGGGTTTTGCTCCCTGCACACGCTCAAGAAGATCGGCGTAAAACGCGCCCTGCATCTTGTGGCCGTCCTTGATCTCGCGCGGGTCGTTGATGCGTTTGATGTCGATCGCCACGTAGTAGAAGCCACCCAAGTCGCTCCGCCCTTCCACGCGCTCCAACATATCGGGCCGCCCCACCCAGTGCCCATCTACCAACGCACCGCCGTAGATGGTGCGCTCACCTTGGCGCATGAGCTCGAGCGTTCGGGTAAAGGCGTCGTCTATGTCTTCATCCTCCACCGTTGCATAGGAGCCGCGCACCGCAAGCAGCTTGTGCATGACCTCCGGCAACACACTCTCGTCCAACAGGCGCGCCTCCAACTCGTCCAAGTGCGCCCCATGTACCACTTCACGCCGCACCCAACTGGGGCATTTGAGGTAGAAAAAAAATGTTTTCTCCGTGAGGCGCTTCATGAAGCGAGTATAGCACCTTGACACACACCCCTCCCATTGCGTATCGTCGCGCCGACGCATAACGCGTTGGGAGGAGAAAACAGTGGACGCTCCCCAGCAGAAAAAGTCGGTGTGCTTCCGTGAGTTGCCCGTCACGCACGGACCCTACACCATCACCCGATTCCTGGGATCGGGTGGTCAAGGAGAAGTGTATGAGGCGTATGGGCCGAGCGACGGTGCCGATTCGGCACATAGGCCTCTCGCGCTCAAAGTCTTCCCCAACACTACGTCAGTGTCCGCTCGGCACAGCGTACGCGATCAGTGGGAGTTGGGCCGTCTCTGTCACCATCCGCACATTGCGGAGATGTATGGAAGAGGCGGCGTGAACGGCATGCCCTACATCGCCATGGAGTTGGCGGAAGGCATGGATTTGGACATGATCCTCCGGCACAGTGGTCAAACACTGCCTCCCACTGCCGTGATCGAAGTGGGGTTGTGCGTGGCCGAGGCGCTCGAGTACTTGCACAACCTGTGCGATGAGAGCGGTCAGCCACTCTCCGTGATCTATCAGGACGTGAAGCCCGGCAACATCATCGTGGGGCCTCACGGCACGCTGAAGCTGGTGGACTTCGGGGTGACGCGGTTCCGTGGACGACTGGGCGGACCCACGGCAGGGCAGACCGAGGGGACGCTGCCGTTCTACTCCCCGGAGCAGGCCACTGCGCGAACCGCGGATCTGCGCAGTGACATTTTCACCTTCGGGTCACTGCTCTATACGCTCCTCACGGGGTGCTCACCGTTCGCCCACAAGGAGCCAAGCATGTGGGTCATTCTCTGCAACATAGCAAGGTGTAACGCCCGGGGCCCACGTGAGGTACGGCAGCGGAGCGTGACAGATTTCTGTCCGGAGCTCTGGCCCGTGATCAACCAGTGCCACCAACGCTCTCCGCGCGATCGGCCGCAGAACATGGCCGAAGTGCATGGCCTGCTGCTTGGCCTCCTAAGCCCCCACGGCAGAGACGAGAGCCGTGGCGTCTTCCGACGCTGGGCCGAGCGGACGATCGCGCCACTCCTGCAAGTCCGAGACAATAACGCCGCGTAGGGAACTCCCACGTGGCGTGAATTTTACTTGGGCGGAAGTGGACGTAACGTGTTACGTCCCTACTCCTCGCTCTCCGTTCGCGTCCTCTCTACGGCTGCAACTCCATGGACGTAATCGTGATCGCCTCAAGCGGGCGATCCTTTGGTGAGCCGGTGGTCGCCACTGTGGCAATCTTATCTACCACCTCCATCCCATCAACGACCTCTCCAAAAATCGTATAGTTGTTGGAGAGGGCAAAGTCCTTGTGCATGATGAAGAACTGGCTGCCGTTGGTGTTGGGCCCGGAGTTTGCCATCGCCACCGTGCCGCGCGGATAGGTGGTGTGCTCCCCACCAAGCTCGTCGTCGAACTTATACCCTGGACCGCCCGTGCCCCAGAAGTCCATCAACGAATCATCCTTGGTCTTGGGGTCGCCGGTTTGAATCATAAAATTTTTAATGACGCGGTGGAACTTGATGCCTTCGTAGTAACCGGTGTTGGCGAGGACAAGAAAGTTGCTCACCGCCATGGGCGATTCCTCCCCAAAGAGCTTGACGCCAATATCGCCCTCGGAGGTTTTGATGACCACCGCGCGGCCTTGACGCTCGCCCAGCGCAAGAACGCCGGGGAATGACGTGGGCGATTCGGAGAAGTCCGCGAGCGAGACCGTGGGTTGTTCGGGAGTGGTCACAGACGTATTTTTGAGAGATGAGTCAGGAATGATCACGGGCTCCTCGGGCGTGGGCGCGCAGCCAGCGCCGACGAGCGCGAGCAGGGCAAAAGCAAAGATGAGTCGTTTCATAGTGGGGGTATGGTAGCAGCCGACAGGCAAAAAGAAAACACCGC
>CAZWSS010000045.1:0-7196 GCA_964636795.1 uncultured Gammaproteobacteria bacterium | reverse complement strand
GATAAAAATCAGTTTTCCAACAAAAGGATCCGTGGCAACCTTGAAAGCCAACGCAGCCAGTGGAGCCGTATCGGAAGCCACCACTTCGATCGTCTTTTCCGCATCATCCGGGTGATGTCCCACAATAGCCGGCACGTCCAATGGGCTTGGGAGATACATGGTCACTGCATCCAACATCATCTGCACGCCCTTGTTCTTGAGCGCGGAGCCACACAGCACTGGAATCAGTTTGATGTTGATCACCGCCTTACGCAGCACACGCACCAAGTCCTCATAGCCGGGCTCCTTCCCTTCCAAGTACTCGCTCATCAGCGCCTCGTCGTTCTCCACGATGGCTTCAATCAGTGACGCGCGCCACTTCTTGGCGGCCTCAAGATGCTCTGCCGGGATCTCCACCTCTTCGATCTGCTTTCCTTCCTCGTCGCGATACATCTCGGCCTTCATCTTCAACAGATCAATGATGCCCGAGAAGTTGGATTCGGTGCCGATCGGCAGTTGAATGGGGTGCGCATTGCGCGTCAGCCGAGTGCGGATGGATTCCAAATCCTTCATGAAGTCCGCGCCGGTGCGGTCGAGCTTGTTCACAAAGCAAATGCGCGGCACGTGATACTTGTCCGCTTGGCGCCACACCGTTTCCGATTGCGGCTCCACGCCGGCAACGCCATCAAACACCACCACACCGCCATCCAAGACGCGCAGCGAGCGCTCCACTTCCACGGTAAAGTCCACGTGGCCGGGCGTATCAATGATGTTAATGTTGTGATCCTTCCAAAAACAGGTCGTGGCGGCCGCCGTGATGGTGATGCCGCGCTCCTGCTCCTGTTCCATCCAGTCCATGGTAGCCTCTCCCTCATGCACCTCGCCCAGCTTATGCTTACGGCCGGTGTAGAAGAGAATGCGCTCGGACACAGTGGTCTTGCCCGCGTCGATGTGGGCAATGATGCCGATATTGCGAACGCGCTCCAGAGGAAACTGTCGGGGCATAGATGTGTGTTAGCGAGCAAAGTGAGCAAAGGCGCGGTTGGCCTCGGCCATCTTCTGCACGTCTTCCTTTTTCTTTACGGCGCTGCCGGTTCCCTCGGCGGCATCCATCAATTCACCTGCCAAGCGTTGCGCCATAGGCGACCCCTTCTTGTCCCGTGCCGCGCCCAAAATCCATCGGAACGCCAACGCTACGCGCCGCTCGCCGCGCACGGGCATGGGGATTTGGTAGTTTGCGCCTCCCACGCGCTTGCTCTTTACTTCCAAGTTCGGCATCACGTTTTCCATGGCCTGTTGAAACACGCCGATGGGGTCTTGCTTGGTCTTGTCCGAGATCATTTTCATGGCGTCATACACCACGCGCTCGGCAACGGTCTTCTTGCCGTCTTTCATGACATGATTGATGAGTTTTGCCAGGACAACATTCCCGTACTTTGTGTCGGGAGCAATGTCACGCTTTGGCGCTTGTTTTCCACGCATAGGATTTCATCATTCCCCTTACGACTTTTTGGGTCGTCGGGTTCCGTACTTAGAGCGGCTGCGGCGGCGACCATCGATCCCTTGCGAATCGTACACACCACGCACAATGTGGTAGCGCACACCCGGCAAGTCCTTTACGCGACCCCCGCGGATCATTACAACGGAGTGTTCCTGCAAGTTGTGACCTTCGCCCGGGATATAGGCGATAACTTCCATGCCATTGGACAACCGAACGCGCGCCACCTTACGCAAGGCGGAGTTTGGTTTCTTAGGCGTGGTCGTGTAGACGCGGATACAAACGCCGCGTTTAAACGGAGCGGGATGCTTCCCGCGGACGCGATGGAGCGAATCGAGCGTGGAGCCAAGTGCTGGCGTCTTGCTATTTCGCTTCACGCTCTTGCGACCCTTTCGGATCAGCTGGTTCATGGTAGGCATGAAACGTGACAGTGGGCAGAGCGGCCACTTCCCTTCTGCCTGGAAGGTACTCCGCATCTGCCGATGAATAATGAACCTGAAAATCAGGTGGCGAGAGCATACAAAAAAGAGGCGGCTGTGTCAATCGGCAATTCATCAATGTCAATTCACCAAACTGAAACCGCACCCCGAGAGATGCGGCTCCAGTGGAGCGCACTCGAAGTGCGGTAAGGGCCTACTTGCGGAAGCCCCCGAACACGCAGCTCTCGCTCCACCCGCTGGACCCGCCATCCCAGTACAGATTGAGGCTGCGCTCGGAACCGTCCCGGTGGAGGACGCCGAAGCGGCGATCGCGGTCGGGGTTCAGCCAGTTCTGGCCGGTCGCCACCACCGGCCTCTCCCTCTGCACATCGGGGTGCTTGACCCCGAAGGTGCAGAGGTCCGCCATCGTCCAGGGGTCGATGCCGAGCCGCTTGAGCTCGGCCTCCACCTGCGGGGTGGTCATCCGCCGGCCGAAGCCGACGGTGACCATCTCGCGGGCGACCTTGCCGTTCCCCCGGTGGGGGAAGCGCTCCTGGGTGATGTCGCCGTTCACCCAGTCGTACCCGCTCGCCGCGATCATCGCGGCAAGCGGCTGGGTGAAGTCCACCTCCATCTCTCCGTAGGAGGTGATGGTGGGTTCCGGATTTGGCTGCTTACCCATGGCTTTCTCCTACTCCTCACCTCGGCTCGCCCATAATCTCCGCACTATGCGAAAACCCAGGACTTGCCTTGGCGGACGGGAGGTTTGTACAGAAAAAACGACCTCCTGTCAACAGGAGGCCTCCTCACCGTGCTCAAAGATACACCTCTTTTCTGTGACCGATCTTTACGATTGTGATCCGTTTCTTTATGTTGTTGACGATCGCGATCAGACGACCGCCTCTAACCCACACATCTCATGGCATATACGTGCACTTGCCTCGATACCAATAGTTGACTATGATGAATCTATGAAGAAACTCTCCAACATTTTTAAGAAGCGCGACTCCGCGAGTAAGGCGCGGAAACAGCTGGAGCAAAAAGCAGTAGAAGGCGCCCGGCACGCCGTGCGAGAGTACAAGGCGGTGTTTGATCGTCTGGCGGAATATGATCGGGCGTGAGGCGCGCTATGTTGATGTTGAGTTGATGCGTGCCATGTGCCACCCCGTTGCGGTGGCACTTTTTGGATCGGGTGCGGAACCCATCGGCTCCTTTGAAGAGCACGACCGGGCACGTTTAGAAGCCGCACTCAACAATCCACGGCAGACCTTTGACGGGTTGGATTTGTATCCGACCATAGAGGAGAAAGCGGCAATCCTGTACTACTCTCTTATCAAAAATCATCCTTTCTTGAATGGGAACAAGCGCGTAGCGACCGTGACGCTTCTCGCCTTCTTATATATGAACGACCGAGCCATGCCGGGATCGGACGCGCGAAGAGATTACCTAACGAACCTCGCCATTCGCGTTGCGTCGTCGGAGGGGTCACAAGGAAAGAAAGGGCTCCTTACCGAGATTGCCCATTGGCTCGCAGGGAATACGAAGCCACTGCAATAGATTGCCCTGTCGATTTGAATGACACGCCTACACCCCCAACAGAACGTTCGCGAGCGCCATGACGGTGGAGAAGAGCCAAGAGAAAAGGCCGATGTCCAGCACCGCGTCGAGCGCGATGATGATGACCAAGATCCAAAACCCTTGCGTTTCCAAGCGATAGCGCAGCGCAGCGTGCTGCGGTTTGTTCAAGATCACCCCGAGCAATTTGGAACCGTCCAATGGCGGCAACGGGATGAGGTTGAAGAACATCAGGCCAAGGTTGATAATGACCGAGAAGATCAAGAAGAGCATCAGCCCGTTGTCTGAGCCAAGACCGGCAGGGGTGAGGATCCAAAAAGCGATGGATGCGATGAGGGCAAGGAGAAGATTCGACGCCGGGCCGGCCAACGCCACCATCACCGGCCCCCATTTTTGAAACTTGAGGTTATGGGGGTTGAACGGCACCGGCTTTCCCCACCCAAATCCAACCGTGACAAGAAATAGAAGGCCGACCCAGTCCACATGCGCGAGCGGATTCAATGTCAGCCGCCCCAGTTGCTGTGCCGTGGAATCACCCAAGCGATAGCCCACATAGGCATGCGCAAACTCGTGGAAGCTCAACGCCACCACGATAACGAGCAGGATGACAAGGAACAGGGCGGGTTGTTCGAGAAGGAGGTTGAGGAGCATGGGGAGCAGTATACCAAACAAAAAACCTGCATCGCACAGGATCGCGCCACACTGGGGAGGGTCGCAGCAACGTAGGGAATCCGGGACGTCTGTCCGCCACGTGTCATGCAGGGAGCGCCGCAGGAGCGTAGCGTAGGACCTAACCGATGAGAGATATACCGTTGATTCGCTGCGATGGCCTCCGCAGTGGAGCTCTTTCAGTATCTCTCCGCCGGGAAAAAGATCAACCCCCTTGGGGAGGGCCGTGTCCACTGTTCGTCCACAGAGTTATCCACCGTCCGTGTGGATAAAGTGAATGACCAATACCCAATAATCAATATCCAATGCAAATTCAAATCAACAATCTTTGCCTTTGCCTTAGCATTGGCCATTGGATATTGACCATTGGTTATTCCTCTACACCCCCTCGGCAAACACGTACTTGTCCGTGATCTTTTCGTAGGCAAAGAGCTCGGTCTCCGTAAAAAACCGCTGCACTTCCACCTCGGCCGACTCGGCAGAGTCCGAAGCGTGGATGAGATTGGATGGCACGTTCATGGACAAGTCGGCGCGGATGGTGCCGGCATCGGCTTGCCGAGGATTGGTGGAGCCCACCAGTTTGCGCACCTCCGCCACGGCCTCAAGCCCCTCCAAAACTATCGCGATCACAGGCGTTTGCATCATGAATTTCTTGAGATCCCCAAAAAACGGCTTGCCCGCCAAGTGAGCATAGTGCTCGTCCAAGAGGCCATCCGTGAGTGGAATCATTTTCATGGCGACGATCTTCAACCCTTTGCGCTCAAAGCGACCAATAATCTCCCCCAGCAAATCACGTTGGAGGGCATCGGGCTTGAGCAAAACAACCGTTCGTTCAGCATTCATAGATTGCAAACATGATTTGACGACAAGATAGCACCCAACAGACGCTCTGTCCAGCCGTTCGCCCCCGTTTGTACGTCGATTCCCTCGGAAAAACTCGTCACGGTGATCCGTCCGTCTTGGTCGGTGCGGTAGATGTGGGCGCCTATGTCGGCCAGCCGCTTGAGCACCGTGGCATGCGGATGGTGGTACTCGTTGTCCTTCCCCACCGAGATCAGGGCGATGTCGGGTCGGACGCGACCAAGAAACGGACGGCTCGATGATGTCCGGCTCCCCTGGTGTCCAACCTTGAGCACCGTCACCTCTCGGAGAACATCTTTGATGGCCTCCTCCACATCTTCTCCCGCGTCTCCCATCAGGAGCACCGTGTGCACGCCATCGTCCACAAGCAGCACCAGCGACGTTTCGTTGACGTTGTCGCTCTTCACAACGGGAGTCCTCGTCGTCGGATACAAGATGGAAACGTTGACCGGCGCCTCGAGCAACGTCGTCGTCTCATTCGGGGAAATAACGATGGCGCCCTCACGTTCGATCGCGGCATGCAATGCATCGTAGACCGGCGAGACGTAGGGTACGCTCGTCATCAAAACGGTCCCAACGGTGTAGCGATCAAGGACGTGGATGAGTCCCATGGCGTGGTCGGCATGCGGATGCGTGAGCGCGACATATTCGATGGTGCGGTCGCCGGGCGGCAAGATGGTGCCGAGTTCGGACAAGACCGTAGCGTCCGGGCCCCCATCAATCAACAACTGCCGGTCGCCTCCGAGCTCAATCAAAATCGAATCGCCCTGCCCAACATCGAGCATGTGCAACCGATACGTCCACGGCGTGTCATCATCGCAACGCCCAAGGCGTATGGCCACGACAACGATCAGAGCTGCCAAAGCACAGGAGAGAAAAATGATGCGTCGCTTCATACGGAGAGATCAAGGAATGGGAGCGGAGCAAAGACGTGGGCGATGGTGAGGATGAGGTCAAGGAGAGCGTAGGCGGGTAACATCACCGCGGTCGCACCAACGCTCCAACCGATCGCGTCCATGGCGATCGACAATGCACTCAACACCCCGCCTGCGATCATTGCCGGTGCCACAAGCGGCACCACAAAGAGGTTGGCAATGGGCGCCACGAGAGCGAACTGGCGAAACTGCAACAAGCTCAACGGCAAGGTGGCGGTGATGGCAGCAGCGGTGTCGGCCAAAATGGAGCGGATCCATGCGGGCCGGAGCCAATCGAGCCAACGGCGGATGTGGGGCGAGAGCCAGGTGAGTCCCGCAGCGGCGGCAAAGGAAAGTTGAAAGCCCACGTCGTCCAAGAGCACGCGCGGGTTGAGAGTGGCCATTGTTGCGGCCGCGAGCAAGAACAACGTGAGCGCCACCTGTGGTCGCCCAATGTGCCGCGCAAGCAGCACCAGCGCACCCATGATCGCCGCACGTACCACGCCCGGATCGGCTCCCGCGAAAACGGTATAGCCCGCGATGCCAACGAGGATCAGCACAAACGCGTGTTGGCGGCGCATGAAGAGTGTCAACGTCCAAAGAAGCGCCGTCGTGACGATCATCACATTGAAGCCCGACACGGCCACAATGTGCATGGTGCCCGTGCGGCGAAAATCCTCAACCACAGAACTTGGGAGTGTTGAACGTGCGCCATAGAGGAGCCCTATCAAGAGTGACCGGTGCGGCTCGGCAAGATGGCGACCAAGCGTTGCTTCAAATTCGTTGCGCATACGCGCCATGCGCGACTGAAACGACCACACAATGCCCACGGACTCGGGCGGCGCGTAACTGCTGCACACAAGGAAGACGCGCTCCTTGGCGAGGTAGCGATCGTAACGAAACGTCTCCGTGTACACGTCACGGATGGGCGTTGGTTCGCAGCGCACGCGGATCCGGTCACCAACATGCAAAAACGGCACGCCCCCGATCTCGGCCTGCACGCGCCCGGGCACGTCGTCAACCACGAGCCGAATGGTCTGGCGGATCGCCCCTTGTTCCAGCACCTCTTCTACGACACCCTCGAGCAAAACCTCGTCGCCGGTCGAGGAAACCTCCGGCCAGCGATTGCGGGTTGAGATGGCAAAAACAAGGAGGGCGAGGAGCCATGTCATGCACAGAAAGTTGAGGAGACGGTTCAAGGACATTTAAAAACAACGACAATGACACTTGGAGTCAACCATCTAGCGCAACGGGGTGATACATTCACTCCGTATGAAACGA
>CAZWSS010000044.1:0-7223 GCA_964636795.1 uncultured Gammaproteobacteria bacterium | reverse complement strand
CCGCGGTGTTCACCTATGGCAACGCGGCGGATGCGGGGAAGTTTGTGCAGAAGCGGATCGAGAAGGGGGACATTGTCTTGGTGAAAGGATCGCAGGGCGCGCGTACCGAGAAGGTGGTCAAGGAATTGATGGCCGAGCCTCTGCGGGCACCGGAGCTCTTGGTGCGTCAGTCGGATGACTGGTTGGCTTCATAGTATGCGCGAGGGGGCGTCATCTTTTGGCAACGAACCGCATCACGTAAGCCGCGAGGAAGAGTTGGCAGCGCTTCGAGCTTCGCGAAACCCGGACATTACGCTGCCGCCGATGCGTCCGGAGCATAAGGCATCGAATGTTCCCGAGACCCCTGCGGATGACCGCGATGAGTGGCAGATGGCATACCCAAGGGATCACCTGCTCGCCACCATCCCAACGGTGCGTGTGGAGACGCTTGACCAAGCTACTTCGCGCAAGGTGCTCGCAGCGGAAGAAAAGACAGAAGCGTGGGAACGTCCGGCAACCAAGGGGGCTATGGAGTCATTGGCGTTTCCAAGGCGCAAGGTGACGGCGGACCCAGAGGCCACGCGTAAAATGAACAAGCAATCGGTTGAGAAAAAGGAATCGAGGGTGACGCCTGTGCTTGATTTGCGTGGACTCTCCTTGGGTGGTGGTGTGGTTCGCTCAAGCCAGCTGCTTGGCCGCGGAGGTTTTGGAGCGGTGTACAAGGTGCATATGGAGCGCCGGGAGCCAAGGCGGCGAGAGGTGGATCGAACCTTTGGGGGCGGGGAAATGCGTGTGCTGAAGCTCATTTATGAAAATGGTCCGGAAGAGAATCCCAACCAAGGCGACATGATCGCGCGAGAGATCGATGCGGCGCGCACGGACTCCGTCGGGCTGCTGGTTGACGGTCGGCGGCTGGTAACACCCGATGGGGAGAGCTATATTGCGCTCTTACTTGAGATGGCTCCCGGGGAGGATCTCAAAGAGGCCGGAGAGGTTTTAAAAGAAGGCACGGAGGCGGAGAAGCATGAGCGACGATTTGAGCTTGCCATCGCCTTCAGATCACTTGTAGACCAACTGCGTGAGCTGCACGAGGAAGGGTGGCTCCACCAAGATGTCAAGCCGTCCAACATTCGGTTCAATGAGCTCTTCCCACACAAGAGTCGCATGGTTGACTGCGGAATCGCTCGGCGGCGAGAGGCACACATGCCCGCGGAAGGCACGCTGGAGGGATCTACAAGCTACGTTCTTCCCAATGCGCTCTGGGAGGATTGGGCAAACACTCTGCACCCCGAATACCGCGACTTGTATGCCCTGGGGTTGAGCTTTGCGGAAGTGATGGGCACCATGCGGATTAAAGAGGCGGAAAATATCCTCCAGAAGTTTGTGATGGCTATGCAGGGACGGTTGATTGAATCCACCGACCCCACGGATCGTGAGATAAAGGAAGCCGACATTTCGGAACCGACGCTTTCGGAGTGGACGCGTGCCGAACTGCGGTTTGCGCAGTTGCTCAACGCCATGGTGCGCCCACAGGACACGCGCGAGGAGCGCATAGCGGCGTACGCGGCCTACGATAGTGGCAAGGGCATGAGCATGGAGGCGGTGGCGCGGGAGATTGATGAGATTGTGGAGGCGATGCAACAGGAAGGGGACCATGAGGCCATGACAAAGGAAGAGATTGATATCTTGGCGCAGAGTGTGCGCGATGCGGAGGCGCAGGCCGCGCGTGATATCATGGAGACACTCGACCAACGCGCCGCATAACAAACACATGGGAGGAGACGGACAACTGTTTTTCCAGATCGCCTCGGTGATTGTGATCGCGAGCGTGTTGGCGCTGGCTCTGTTTCGTGTTCGCCAACCACTCATCATCGCCTACATCTTGGCGGGGTTGTTGGTGGGGCCGCAGGTGCTGGGCTTGGTAGAAGGGAACGAGGTGTTCCAGGCGCTTTCCCAAGTGGGCGTTGCGTTCTTACTGTTCCTGGTGGGCATTCGTCTCGATTGGCGGCAGGTGAAGGATGTGGGGTCGGTGGCGCTGATCGCCGGGGTTGCCCAGATGTTCGTGACCACTCTTGCGGGATATGGCCTGGCCGCAATGCTTGGGTTTGGCGCGTGGGAGAGCTGGTTCCTAGGAGTGGCGTTTGCGTTTTCCAGCACCATCGTGGTGGTCAAACTGTTGGCGGATAAAGAGGAGCTCGACCGCCTCTACGGACGCATCAGCGTGGGCATCTTGATCATCCAAGACCTTTGCGCCATGCTCGTGCTCCTCATGCTCTCGCAGCTCCAGGACCGTGAGGCCATTGGCCAACTCCTTACGGTTTCCCTTTTCAAAGGCGCGTTGGTTATTATCGCTCTGCTCATCGTTTCCCACTGGGTGCTGCGCCCCATCGTCCGCTACGCCGCGCGTTCGCAGGAACTCTTGGCGCTGACAGCCGTTGGGTGGTGCTTTGCCGTGACGTCGGTCTTGTCCACCTTGGGCTTTGGCATAGAGGTCGGCGCTCTCCTGGCCGGTATCGCGCTAGCTGGTACCACGCCCCACCGCGAAATCGAATCAAAAGTGAAACCCCTGCGCGACTTCTTCCTCGTCATCTTCTTTATTGTCCTTGGCACTCACATTACCTTTGTGTCCATGGAAGGGCAGTGGGGGGTGGCGGCGGCCTTTGCGACACTCATTCTCTTGGGTAAACCGCTGCTTTCGCTGCTCGTGCTGCGCACCATGGGGCACCACCCGCGTGCGGGGTTTTTGACGGGCACCGCCATTGCGCAAATCAGTGAGTTCTCCTTCTTGGTGATTGCCGCCGGTGTGGCGGCGGGGCTCTTGGACGCATCGCTCATTTCTTTGGTGACCGTCGTTGGCGTCTTCACCATTGCCATCTCTTCCTACTTTATTTCCTACAACGAGCGGCTCTACCGGGCCTGTGCGTGGGCATTTGAATGGATGGCACCGCCACGATCCACCGAGTCGCCTCTTGCCGCCCACACCGCCGACGTGCTCCTTTTTGGTTATCGCGATATGGGGGCTGCGGTGTTGCCCGCCATCAAACGACTCACCAACTGTTTCTTGGTGGTGGACTTTGATCCTGGCAAAGTGGATGAGTTGGAGCGCTATGACATTCCGGTAACCTATGGTGATGTGGGCAGCGACGAGCTGCTCTCGTGGGTGCGCGCCGAGAAGGCCAAGATGGTGATCTCAACGATTCCTGATGTGGATGTCAACGTTCAAGTGATCCGCTATCTTAAGCACAAGCGTTCGCGCGCTACGGTGATCGTGACTGGAAAGTCCAGCCGCGAGGCAGAGCAGCTCTACCGAGCCGGCGCCACGTTTGTGATTGTACCGAGTGTCTTGAGCGGCGAACTCTTTGCCGAGTTACTCAAAAAGAAAAAGACCACCAAGCGTCTTTGGCAAGCAGCGGCAAGGGGGTAGGCTGTTTGTTTGACAAACGCGACGGCGGCGAGTAGGTTTGGATGGTCTCACGGTGAGACGGAGGGTTTTGCGATGACGACGTTGTGTACGGAAGAAATCGGAACCGCCGCGTTCAACTTGGTAGTCGTGGAGGCTATCCAGGTGATGTGGGTGGTGATGACGGACATTCTCGGGCGAGACAGGAAGGAGGCGGAAGACGGTGAGGTGCCGTGTCGGGGCTTCTTCTGCCTTCGTCGCGCGGATCGCCGGGTGATGGAGTACGTCCCCCCGATTCTCCTGATTATAAAATCCACCCGTGGGTTTTCATCTGATCCGTTACGGTCTTGAAAGGGATGAGCAATAGAGCCCATGGCACAATGGCGAGCACGAGAGTTAACAAGACGCGTGGATCAGGAATGTACAAGCCGGCAAGATAGATGGCCAACGTAAAATTCATGAACGTAACGGATGCGGCGATTGTAACTTGCTCTTGATAGGGTTTGTAGAAAAAAATGAGATGTGAGAAGACATGAATCGCAATAAAAAATATAAAGAGCATTCCAACGGTCGTCATGAGATCTGTGGCCGTCCCATGAATGGTCTCTGCATACATGGCAATAGAGGCGGCAATCAATAGACCAAGCAAGAGTAAGGAAACGGGCTTGAACACGGGCACGATTTTTCTTATGTTGATTCGTAGGAAATAATGGGCCATCTGAGCGAGGATGAACGGCAGGACAATCACAAAGAGCAGCCGTTGCATCATGTCTAACAACGGTAGGTCAACGTTTGTGGAGGCAAGGAGCGAAAGCGCGAGCGGCACCGTAAACGGGGCGAGCAGCGAAGAAGAGATGGTCAAAATCAACGCAAACGAGCGATGTCCACCAATCGCATCTACCATGAGCGGGAGCGACATGCCGGCCGGCATAGAAGCGAGCAAGATCAACGCAATGGCGAATGTCGGCGCAAGGTTTAGGTAATGAGCGATGCCGTAAACAAGGATCGGCAGCACAATAAGGAGGACGGCGTTGACCGCTAACAAGGACTTCCACTGTTTCGCGGTATGAAAGAGGTCGGACGTTTTTAATTTTAAACTGCTCAAGAAAAAGATGACCTGCAACATGAGGGTTGTGTAGGAGCTAAAACCGGAAAAGAATTCTGGAAACCAGAGGCCGAGAACAATCGCGCACGCGGAAATAAAAAGATACGACTCCGCAATGAAGATGAAATATCTCAACACGCCTTTCATACACACGATGATAACACAAAAACACTCTCATCCGAGGGTGTTTTTGTGGTGATCCCACCGGGAATCGAACCCGGATTTACAGGATGAGAACCTGCCGTCCTAACCGTTAGACGATGGGACCAGAAAACGATTTCGTGGCGATGATAGCGTTAGGAATTGGGATTGTCAACGCGAAAGCTTGACGATCAAAAGCTGGCACTCTATAATCCTGACTGCTAGATTTACATGACCGAGCGACAACAACAACTCCTCAAACTTGTGGTGGATCTCTACATTCGCGATGCAGAGCCGGTGAGCTCCTTGGCGTTGGTGGAGGGCTCCGACCTTGGGGTCTCGAGTGCGACCATCCGCAACGAGTTGGTGGCGCTTGAACAAGATGGCTACCTTGCCTCACCTCACACATCGGCGGGGCGGGTGCCCACAGACAAGGGCTATCGTTTCTACATCGAATCGTTCTTGGACGACCAAGCCCGTCGTTCCGAGCATGAACAAGACCTTTTGCGACGTAAAGCTGCAACGAGCGACGCAGAGCTACGCCTTCGCCAAGTGGCTCAAGAGTTGAGCGCACTCACGGGAGAGGCGGTCGTGGTCACCCGCGCGCCGCAGTCGTCCTACACCACCGGTGTGTCGCGCCTCTTTGCCCAGCCCGAGTTCAACAACGTGGAGCTGCTACGGCAGTTTGGCACTTTGATGGACGCTATGGACGGGGTGTTTGCGCCCTATGTGAAGCAGCGCTTCGATGATGTGCGCATCTTCGTGGGCGATCAAAGTCCCTTTGGCGACCGCACGTCTTCACTCATGATCAGCTTCCATGATGGCCACGGCAGGGGCATGATCAGTATCCTTGGCCCCACGCGCATGAACTATGCCTATAATCGAACTTTGTTGCGCGAGGTACAACGACTGTTAAGTAATCAATAATATGAAGGAACCAGGGAACAGAAAACAGCAAACAGGGGTGCCGCCTACGGACGGAGGGGTGCCCCGCGGAGCGGGGTCCGGCTCCGCCGGAGGAGCATTCAAGCAGCAAGCCGAAGAGTACTTGGCCGGATGGCAGCGCGCGTTGGCTGATTACGAAAACCTCAAACGCGAAACGGCGCGTGATCGAGAAACGGTTGCCAAATATGCTGCGGAAGATCTTGTGCGCGATCTCTTGCCGGCGCTCGACTACTTCGAGAGCGCCATTGAGCATAAGCCCGACGCGAGCAAGTGCGAAGACACGGCTCGCAAGGGCATAGACAATTGGGTCAGTGGCGTACAGCATGTTCACAAGCTCTTGTTTGATCGCTTGGCCGACCGCGGTCTGACACGCATCACCGCCAACGGCATCTTTGACCCTCATGTGCACGAGGTCGCCGATGAGCAGGAGAGCGATCAACCAGTGGGCACCATCCTCACTGTGGTGCAGCACGGCTACCGTTTGCACGACAAACTCCTGCGTCCCGCTCGCGTGATCGTGGCTCGATCCATCACCTAAAACCTACTACCTAGAACCTAAAATATGCCCAAAATCATCGGAATCGACCTTGGAACCACTAACTCGGCGGTGGCCGTCATGGAAGGAGGCAAGCCAAAGATTCTTGAGAATGCTGAAGGACATCGCACCACACCATCCATCATCGCCGTCACTAAGACGGGCGAGCGCGTTGTGGGTGTTGCGGCAAAACGCCAAGCGGTCACCAACCCAAAGAACACGTTGTCTTCCATCAAGCGCTTGATCGGCCGCCGATTTGAAGACCCGGAGGTTGCGCGTGACAAGGCGCTGTTTCCGTTTGAAGTAAAGCAAGCCGGCGAGGGCGTCAAAGTTGCGATGGGCGACAAGGACTATGCGCCGCAGGAAATCTCTGCGATGGTGCTCGCCAAGATCAAGGCCGATGTGGAAGCGAAGCTCGGAGAGAAGGTGACCGAGGCCGTGATCACAGTTCCGGCCTACTTTAACGACGCGCAACGACAAGCCACCAAGGATGCGGGAGAGATCGCGGGACTTACGGTGCGGCGCATTATCAACGAGCCCACAGCGGCGGCGCTTGCCTACGGTTTCGACAAAAAGAAGGGGCAACAGATTGTTGTGTACGATCTTGGCGGCGGGACGTTTGACGTGTCCGTGCTCGACGTCTCCGAGGATACGGGGGAGGTGAAGGCCACCAACGGCGATACACACTTGGGTGGTGACGATTTTGATCAAGTGATCATCCACTGGATCATCGCCGAATTCAAAAAACAGGAGGGCGTGGATTTGAGCAAGGACGCGCTGGCGCTGCAGCGCATCAAGGATGCTGCGGAGAAGGCGAAGATTGAACTCTCCACGTCCCAAGAGACCGAGATCAACCAGCCCTTCATCAGTCAGGGTCCGGATGGGCCGAAGCACTTGGTGATGCGTGTGACGCGCGCGAAGCTGGAGGAGTTGGTGCATGATTTGGCGCAGAAGACGCTGGAGCCGTGCAAGAAAGCGTTGGAGGACGCAGGCATGAAGACCGGCGAGATTGATGAGGTGGTGCTGGTGGGAGGCATGACGCGCATGCCGTTGATTCAAAAGATTGTGGAGGATTTCTTTGGGAAGAAGCCCAACGTATCGGTGAATCCCGATGAGGT
>CAZWSS010000043.1:1842-7339 GCA_964636795.1 uncultured Gammaproteobacteria bacterium | reverse complement strand
GTCTTGGTGGCTGCACTGGCCTCGCTGTTTGCCCGCCGCACCAGCAGGCACGTGGGATGGAAAACGGTCGGGGTGACTGCGGTACCGGTCTTGATCTACGTCGCACTCGTGCTTATGCAGCCCGACTTCGGCTCGGCGGCACTCATGCTGGGGATCTGGGGGGTGATGCTCTTGTTTGCGGGGCTCGAAGGTCGTGTGGCAGCGGTATTGACCGGTGGCGGAGTGGTGGCAGCCGCGCTGGCGTGGTTCTTTCTCTTTGAGGCGTTTCAGAAGCAACGCATCCTCACATTTCTCAATCCCGAGCGCGACCCGCTCGGGCAAGGGTACAACGTGGTACAGGCCAAGATCGCCATCGGCGCCGGTGGGTGGTTTGGTCGCGGGCTGGGATTTGGCTCGCAAAGCCAGTTGCGATTTCTCCCCGAAGCACAGACCGACTTCATCTTTGCCGCCATCGCGGAAGAATTGGGTTTCTTTGGCGTGGCACTGATCTTGAGCGCCATCGGGTTATTCTTTTGGCGCCTCTCGGCTCTCATCCGCGCCGCCCGCGACGACTTCACCGCCTACCTCCTCGTGGGTCTTGGCGCCCTCCTCTTTCTTCAAATGATCGTCAACATCGCCATGAACCTTGGTCTGATGCCGGTGACCGGTTTGCCGCTGCCGTTTGTGAGCTATGGTGGCACGGCGCTCTTGGCAAGCTTGGCTGTTTTTGGGATCATCGAAAGTGTCGCCTTACGCATTCGCTCGTAGTATGAAACGTCTTACCCCATCCTTTCTCGCCGAAGCGTTCCGACTCATCTCGGCCTGCCCGTTGTGCAAGGCCGCCGGCACCACGGAGATTCATGTGCTCAACACCCAAGAAGACGCCTGTCTCGCCCATGTGACCTGTGGCACCTGCCGCATGGCGCTGGTGATGCACTTGGAGCCCTCCGAGAACGGCGTGTCTTGTCTCGCAATTGTGACCGACCTCTCATTGTGGGACGCGCGCCAAGCTCTGCAGCGCCCGCCCATCCGCCACGACGACGTGCTCGCCGTGCATGAGGTGTTGAGCAGCGGAGGGTTTCTCTCGTCGCTGGCTCGGAGGTGACAAATGTGCCTCGAGCTGGCATAGTTGAAGATGTATCTATGCTGTTTCTTAAGAAAACCATTGGTCGTCTCAAGGGTGGCTTGCGCCGTCCATCGGTGCGAATCTCGGAGCAAGATCAGATCACCTTGAAGCGTGGGGCACGTTTCTTTGTAAAACAGTACGGCAAGACGATCGAAATGCTCTCCAAGGAATGATTCGCTTCCCGGACAAGGATCATTTGAGGTTTTTTGCCGGTGTGATCTCACAGAGTGGTCGGCTGGCACCCTTCCTTCCCGTTTTGACGGAGAGGTGGTCGGAAAAAACGGAGGCGATCATCCGCATTGGTTCTTTTCTTTACGATGAACCACCAAAAACTCATTCTTTCATTTCAAAACATGTATGTCTTGGCAAGAAACGTAGCTAAAGACTCTCGACCCCAGACGGATGTCATAGGGGAACTTTCGACTCGCTTCCGATCGCATCTCACCCCATTGGTGGACGAATCGGCGCCAGAAGCCTAGGTGAACGGTGAGCGTTGATAGAGTTAGATTTGTGTGATATGTTTTAGTTAGGAGGTTCTCATGAATTGGTTAAAGAAGTTTGTAAGAGCTATCCGTGACGAGACCGCGCGGCGAGAGGCCGTGGACATGGACAAGGTCCGTGCTCGTCGCGAGCGCATCATCGAGGCGCTCAAGCACGCCAGTTCCCAAGGCCGAACGGGGTGGCAGCTCGCGCGCGATCTCTCGCCACGGATCCGGAGAGCCACTCTCTATCGCGATCTCTCGCGCATGTCGCTCGATGGCGAGATCACCCGCGTCCTCGTGCCGCGCGATCCCACTGAGGGATGGCCTGGACCGCCGCGGCAGGTCTTCTACGCGAACGAGTTCGCACCTTCTGCATCGCCGACTGCTTCGTAGCGAGTCCCAAGTCCATCCCGATCTTCCCGGTGCAACTACACCGGGCCTTTTTATACCAGAGCTTATCTCAATCGACAGAAGGTTAGGTGAGCGTCGTTCTATTTAGAATAGAACGGTGAGTTGACACCGATCATCCCTTTTGGCATACTCCCGCCACATCTATCAATGCCTATGGAACGACTTTCTTTGCATGCCGTGACGCGTGACGCCGCGCGCGCTGCGGACGAGACGCGAGCGGAGGGTCGCGTACCCGCGATCATTTATGGTGGTGGCCGCAAGAGTTCGGATGCGCTTTCCTTGGACAACAGCGAGGTGCTGAAGGTCGTTCGCAAAGCGAGCGAGAGCACCATCATTGATGTGGACGTGAATGGAGAGACCGTGCCGGCGCTTTTGGGAGAGATTCAACGCGATCCGTTAACCGACCTTATCATCCACATGGATCTGCGGCAGATTGACCTTTCCAAGCCGGTGCGTGCCAACATCGAATTGCAATTCTCCGGCGAAGCCCCTGCGGTCAAGACCTTGGGCGGAACGCTGGTCATCAACAAGGACTGGGTGGAGGTGCGCGCACTGCCCACGGCGCTCGTGGATCACATTACTGTTGACCTCGGCGTGCTGGACTCGTTTGAACATTCCATCCATGTGCGTGACATCAAACTGCCCGATGGAGTAGAATTGGAAGACGATCCGCAGGCCTCCGTGGCCGTGGTGCGCCTCATCAAGGAAGAAGTTCCCGAAGAGGTGGCGCCGGCAGCCGATGCGGCCGCTGTGCCCACCGTGGCGGAAGAGGCAAAGAAGGAGAAAGAGCAAAAAGAAAAAGAGGTCGCAGAGGCCACCAAGTAACATGTCAAAAAAACATTCAACACAAAAGAAATTCTGGCGAGAGGTGGTGCTCTCTCGCCTTTGGTCTCATAACGGCTCGTACCCACGCGGGCTGTTTTTTGCGCTTGGGGTGAGTGCGGCTGTGGTAATGGTGGTTGTGGCGGCGCTGCTTAGCGTGTCGCTCGGTGGGCGAAGAATCGATGATGCGCCCGTCATCGCTTCAGCGGCGACCTTGCGCCACCCACTTACGGGAGAGTCCGTGAGCGAAGCGGTCAAGCCGGCGGTGTTTGCGGTGATGGTGGAGAATTTCACCGACGCGCGGCCGCAGTCGGGCGTGGAGGATGCGTTTATGGTGTATGAGGTGCCGGTGGAGGGGAACATTACGCGATGGATGGCGTTGTTTGGGGCGGATCAGGAAGTGGATGAGATTGGTCCCGTGCGCAGCGCGCGGCCGTATTTTGTGGAGTGGGCCCTGCCGTGGGGAGCGCTGTATGCGCATGTGGGCGGCAGCCCGGCATCGCTTGAGCTTCTGCGTGAGCTTGATGGGTTGATGAATCTCGACGAGTTTTTTCATGCCGGACGGTTCTGGCGTTCATCTCGCGTGCTGATGCCGCACAACGTGTTCACCGAGTCGTCTCGGTTGAACGAGGCCTGGGATGAGCTCTCGGAATCATCACCTGCCTATCGTGCGCGGCTGTTCAAGGAGCCGGCGAAGGAAGGGAACAGAGGGGAGGCACAGACCATCACGGTTCCCTTTGGCCACGCGGACTACGATGTGATGTGGACGTACAGTCCCGAAACCAGTCGCTATGCGCGCTCGCAGTCGGGCAAGGGCAGCGCGATGTACTCCGGAGAGGGCATCAAAGCCGCCAACGTAGCGGTGCTGTGGACGACGATTTCGACGATGGATGCAGAAGGCCGCAAGCACATCGCTACCATCGGGGATGGGTCGGCGCGCTTTTTCCAAGACGGAAAGGTCTTCGAGGGCACCTGGCGCCGAGCGGCGCAAGATGCGTCATTGCGGTTCTTCAATGCCGCAGGCGTTGAGGTCACGTGGAATCCCGGGCAGACGTGGGTGGAGGTGCTTCCGCTAGGAGCAGAGGTTGAAATATCCGATATCCAATGATCAATATCCAATTCAAATGGATATTGGGTGTTGATCATTTAGATCCCCTCCAGCACCACCACTCTCGGTCGGCGAGCCAAATCATCATGGAGAGAAAACACGGCGTGGGGCGCAAGGTCCCGCGCCATTTTTGTTGCATCTGATTCTTGCCGCGGGTCAATTTCAAAAATGAGGACGCGATCTTTGGGGAGAATGTGACGATATCGGTGCAGGTGGTTGATCAACTCTCGATAGAGATCGAGCCCGTCGTTGACGTCACTGACCAGTGCTCTGCGCGGTTCGTGGAGGCGGACCTCTTCTGGGGAAGTGTCGAGCATGGTTTGGCTCAAGTAGGGGAGGTTGGCAATGATGACGGCGCGGTCGGTGCCGTAGATATCGCGCGGTTGCACGGCGCTCAAGAGGTGACCACGACGAAATGTGATGGGGGTCTGGTGGCGACGGGCGTTGTGCTTCGCCACGCGCAAAGCTCGCCATGAACAATCAGTGGCCACAGTGGGGTGATGGGTGAGCGCAGCCATGGTGATGGCGAGCGCGCCGGACCCGGTGCCCACGTCAATGATGAGCGTCCGATCATCCACAAACGGCAGGGCGCGTTCCACAAGGTGCTCGCTCTCGGGGCGCGGGATGAGCACGCGGTGATCCACAAAAAACGGCCGACCATAAAACTCGCGCGTCCGTGTGAGGTAGGCCAATGGTTCATGCCCCGCGCGCCGCTCGGCGAGCCGAATTGCTCTGTGCCAACTATCAAAAGACACGGGCGCGTCGGGACGGCAAATATAATCCTCTTGGCTGCAACCGCACGCATGCAGCACCAACTGCCGCGCGTCGTGGGCGGCGTAGGGGAGATGGCGGAGCATCTCGGCAAGGTGGGCGGCCAGTTGATCGCGAGTGCGAATCATATCAACGCGCATGCGCTACATCGCGCTCGGCTTTCCTCAAGGCGGTGATGATCCCTTCCATGTCCCCGTCGAGCACCACTGGAATGTTGCTCCAATTTTCTTTGATACGGTGGTCGGTGATGCGATCTTGGGGAAAGTTGTACGTGCGGATTTTCTCCGATCGATCGCCGCTACCGATCTGGGCGCGCCGTTGCAAGTCTCGCTCGCGGTGACGTTCTTCCTCCCGACGCTGAAACAGCCGCGCGCGCATTACTTCCAATGCCTTGGCTTTGTTCTGTGCCTGCGAACGCTCGTCTTGGCAGGTCACGATCAGTCCCGTGGGTTTGTGGATGATGCGGATCGCCGAGTAGGTGGTGTTGACGCTTTGCCCGCCCGCGCCGGAAGAGGTTGTGGCTTGGATGTCGAGCTCGTTCAAGTTGAGTTCAAAATCATCTTCCTCGACTTTTGGCAGGACGGCCACGGAGGCGGTGCTCGTGTGAATGCGGCCGGCCTTCTCCGTGGCGGGCACACGCTGAACCCGATGCACTCCCGACTCCCACTTGAGAGCTCCATATACGCCTTCGCCGTTAATCTCCACGATCGCTTCCTTGATGCCGCCCAGCTCGGTCAAACTCGTACTCAACACATGCGTTTTCCATCCGTGGCGCTCGGCATAGCGCAGGTACATGCG
>CAZWSS010000043.1:951-1832 GCA_964636795.1 uncultured Gammaproteobacteria bacterium | reverse complement strand
CGCATGAGCCCTTGGGCAAACCGGGCCGCCTCGTCGCCGCCGGTGCCGGCACGGAATTCCAAAATGGCGTCGTTGGCATCGGTGGGCTCGGGCGGAATAAGCAGAAGTTCAAGCTGCTCACGCGCATCTGCAAGCGCCGGTTCGCTCGAGACGAGGATCTCTTCGGCCATGGTGCGTGTGCTTTCATCCGGATCCTGGCGCAGCGCCCGCGCCTCCTCCACCGTTGCCTCCAGCTTGGCGATGCTCTCGCCCAACGCCACCATCTCGCGCACACGCTTGTACTCGCGCGAAAGCTCGGCCAACTTTTTTTTGTCTGCCAAAACTCCGGCGTCGCTCATGAGACGTTCCAATGCCTCTTTCCGTGACTGCACATCGGCCAACTCCATAGTACGGGGATTATAGCAACAAACACCCCTGCGCGGGGCAGGGGTGAACCTTAGGCCAATTTCTTGATCTCTTCCTTTTGCTTTTCGGTGCGCTTAGCTTTCTTCTCCGAGAGCTTGGTGCGCTTGGTGCGGGCGGGTTTGGTGCCCTTCTTGACCAATCGCTCTTGGAATTTCTCCACGCGTCGCGCCGAGTCAATAATCTTTTGCTTGCCGGTGAAGAATGGGTGGCACTGGCTGCACAACTCCACGGTCAGGGACTCCTTGGTGGAGCCGCTCTCGAAACTATTGTTGCACGAGAGGCACGTGATGGTGACGGGGGAGTGATAGGTTGGGTGAAGCTTGGCTTGCATAACCGCTTGTCTACGGTAAGGAATGTGGCCCGATGGTAGCAGGGGCGACCGAAGATGTCAAACGATCAGCATGGCGTCACCAAAGGAGGCAAAGCGATACTCGTGATCGAGGGCGTGGTGGTAGACAGAGATGAGGCGGTCGCGA
>CAZWSS010000043.1:0-941 GCA_964636795.1 uncultured Gammaproteobacteria bacterium | reverse complement strand
CGCGACTTCCCAGGAAGGCTGCAACGAGGGAAAGAAGAGTGGTGCGGGGGAGGTGAAAGTTCGTAATGAGGCCATCGATCATCTGAAAGCGGAAACCTGGGATGATGAAGAGGGGGATGTCCTGTGCCGTGGCGACGAGCTTGCCGTGCGCGGCAACGACGCCCTCGAGGGTGCGCGTGGTGGTGGTCCCGACGGCGATGACCCGTCCGCCACGCTTTTTTGCCTCGGCGATGGCATCAACGGTGGTTTGCGGTATCTCTGCCCACTCGGCATGCATAGGGTGATCCTCCAGCCGATCGGTCTTGATGGGCTTAAAGGTGCCCAGTCCCACGTGCAATGTCACGGTCGCAAACTGTATGCCAATGGCTTTGAGCTCCGCCATGAGCCGATCGGTGAAGTGAAACCCGCTCGTGGGTGCGGCGACCGAACCCATGCGCTTTGCATACACGGTCTGATACTGTTCGTCGCGCTCTGGCCGTGTGTGAATGTAGGGCGGCACGGGGATCTCCCCAACACGATTTGCAAACGCCATCATCTCTTCCTCCGTCAACGCCGACGCCACGACCGCCGTGCCCGTGCGGCTCTTTCTGACGACCGTCAATATTTCACTTCTTGTTCCATCACCTACTTTGATGCGGCTGCCATTGGCTACTTTACGTCCCGGGCGCAGGAGCACTTCCCAGAAAGTGAGCGGTAAAAATTGACGGTCGTCACTTTTCCACTTCACGAATTTTTGAGCGGATGTGGGACGGAGCAGGAAGACCTCGATGAGTTGGGAATGGGTTTGGCCGGTGGTGGTCTGTGTCGCTGCCAGGGCACGATCGACCCGCTTGTCTTGTGGCTCGATGGTGCCATGAAGCCGAGCGCGGAAAACTTTTGTGTCGTTGAGGACGAGCAGGGCGCCCGGGGGGAGAAGGGAGGGAAGATCGGAAAAGGGACGG
>CAZWSS010000042.1:0-7420 GCA_964636795.1 uncultured Gammaproteobacteria bacterium | reverse complement strand
AGCGAGGTATGGCACCGTCTGGATCTCGGTAACCGTTACTTATGATCTATACCGTGCTCCTCTGTGGATAACATCGCCCGTTTTGTTCCTCCTCCCTTGACTCGCCTTTTTCTCTGTGCAACAGTGCGCGTGCCTGACGCGGTGTCGGGATGGAGGTTGCGATGAAGCGTTATCTTCAGCATATCTTGGGCGTGGTGATTGTGACGGCCGTGGTGGGTCTCGCCACGGGGATGCTCATGGGGGCGATCTGGTGGGTTGAGACCCACTCGACGTACGTGGCGCCGGTCGAGGTCGGGGCGGAGCTCACGCCCACGGCGGAGGTGGCAGTGATGGAGCCGCAGCCGATCGTGGTGCCCATCAACATCTACGACCGCTCCCTGGGGAAGGTCGTGGTCGAGGTGAGCATGTTCGGCTCCGAGCTGCTCGTCTCGTCGGAGATTCTCGATGAGGGCGAGGCGGACCGGCTGATGCTCTGTGTAGCGGGGGAGACGGTTCGTCTCGATGTGGTGTCGGACGAATCAACTGCGGCATCATCGCCGTGGGTGATCGAATCGAGCCGGGGGCCGAACTTCGTCTGTGTGGTCTCCGATCACACCATGACCAAGGGCAACCGCATCATGGCGCGGCTCGTGAACGAGACCGGCGAGTCGCGAGAGGTGCTGGTAGTGGCGGGGCTCTACAGTGGCCATGCGCTGCTCATCGCCTCTGGCCGCGGTGCGCAGAACCCCTACTGGGACTGCGACGTCCGCCCCGGTACGGTTGAAGAGGGGATGGAGGGCTCGGTCGTCGGTCTGTGGCCGCGACCCATCCAGGACTGCACCTCGGTCTGGAGGGAGGACAGGACATCGCCACACAGCTACGGCTACTCCGCCTGCCCTCCGCCCTGTCCGTGACGGTCGGTCGCCGTCGATAGTTGTCGTGCACAACGGTTCTCGCCACCTGCGGGAGCCGTGATTTTTTGTATTCGAGTATTCACGTATCTCGTATTCAAGTATGGATCACGCGCTTAGGAGTAAGGATGGGGTATCATGTGGAGGGGGATAGTCGTTCAGTCCATGATTGGCCGGGTCCCATACGCGATACACGAATACTCGAATACTTGAATACTTGCTTATGCGCAGCGCCTTCCTCAAGCAAATAGAATTTGGCATCAAGCATCTTCCGCCCACCATTCCCGCCGACAAGCAACAAGAGATCAACCGCCTCTTTGCCGAGCTCACCAATAAGGGGTCGCAGCTCACGGATCAAGATGCACGCACGGCTTTGATTGCCATTGGCAAAATCGAATGGCCCTACCGCCACGCCTACTACGCCATGGTGATGGCCTGTTGCTCCCACACCCAGCACGACCTGTTTTTGAAAGAGTTGAGCCCGGCCACGCGCAAAAAGTTTGAAGCGATCGGCGGCAAGGACGCCACGGTGCAGGAGGT
The DNA here is from genome assembly GCA_964636795.1 of uncultured Gammaproteobacteria bacterium. Classification (GTDB taxonomy): domain Bacteria; phylum Patescibacteriota; class Patescibacteriia; order UBA9934; family UBA11717; genus UBA11717. The sequence goes on along the minus strand of CAZWSS010000042.1, from coordinate 5,990 downwards.
GGTGCACTCGTCGTTGTTTGAGGAGAAGCTCTCCCCCGAGGAGCGCTATGAGATCCAAGAGGCGGCGCTCAAGGCGCGGCTGGATATGTATACGTTCATGGAGGATCAGATCAGGCAGCGGCCGAAGGACTATGAGAAGGCGCTCGCCAAGGTATTGGAGGAGCAACGGAAGTTGGAGGAAGTGATCGGCCAACTCGCGGCGATGATTTCGGTGGACGAGCACTGGGGGCCGGAGATTGAGCAAAAGGTGCAGCAGTTTGAGTTGGGGTGGTCCATTACCGAGCCCGACGTTACCATCGCGGACGTTGAGCGCGAGATCGCGTCGTGGCAGGAGATGCTGGCGGGGAGTGAGGACGGGAGGGACGAGTAGATATCAATACCAATACCAAGACAAAGCTAAAGGCAAATATCAAATGCAAGGGCTGGTTTGACCTTTGCATTTTGTTTTGATTTTAATTTGGAATTGGTATTGGAATTACAATCTGTGATTGTGCCTTGACGTTCGCCTCTAAAACTGATACCAAGAGTACGCTTGCCTCAAGTGCGAGGTAGTCGTTGCCCGACGGTTCGGGTTTTGAAATGGAGGTTGACGATGACCGCAAGGATCACGTCAGGACAGCGCGACCGGATCGCGGAGCTGGCCCGGGCTCGAACCGGGAAGGTCGTCGACGCGATGACGCTCGACATCGACCAGGCGCAGCTCGTTATCACGAACGGTGACGAGTTCGGCCAGATCGTCGGAGACGCGGTGCGCTCAGCACTCGCCCGACTGTCGGTGAGTCAGGAGTACGCGAACGAGGAAGTCGCGTCGACGTGGGTCTACCCGCCCGAGTACACGGGCCCGGCGCCCATCGGCGAGCAGATCGACAAGCTCGCGGCGCTCTTCGGCCTCTCGCTCGGCGAGACGATGCGCTTCGTCGAGCAGGTTCTCCCGACGCTCACGCTCCCCGACGGCGCCGAAGGGTGGTTCGCCATCCCGAGGGTCGAGGCCATCGCGGCTCGCCACTTCAAGAGCGTGACGAACCCGCACGAGCGTTACTGCCGCGCGGTGCTCCTCATGCTCGAGAAGCTCAAGGAGTCGCGGCAGTTCTACAACTACCGCGAGGGCGAGATCACGGTGGATTGTCTCCGCCAGCACGCGCGGACGGCCATGATGCTCGAGCTCATCGGCGAGACGCAGAAGGGCGACCTTCTCGTCATCCCGTCGCAGTTCGGCCTCCGTCACGCCGGTCGCTCGGTCCGGCGCGGGCGGGCGGTCTACGCGAAGACGGAGTTCGGCCACGGTGCGCTGAGCGTGGGGAGCATGCTCCTCACGCACCCGAAGCGGTTCGTCCGCTGGGAGCAGCTCCACACGGATTGCGCGGGAGACGAGTTTGCTCCCGGGGCCGATGGCCGATTCGTGCGCGCGCCCTACTTCCGCTGTCACGACAGCCTGCTCTGGTTCGACACGCACGACGCCGCCTACCCGCGCGACTACTACGGCTCCGCTTCCGGGTTCTCCCCGCAGCCGTAGATCCTTGGGTCTTGAGCGCTCGACCCTCTTGCGCTCTTGATCCTTGCTTTCCAAGGCGCCATCCACAGCAGTGGATGGCGCCTATAAGTTTTGGCCGTGCTACACTGGGCTGCGTTGGGCTCATGCACGAATGTTTACGGATGTTCGTCGCCTGACATTCGCTCAATCCGCGACCAGATTCTTGAAGATCACGGTTTTCAAGAGCGTGTCGTCTTGAGAGGAAACTGCTTGCCTGTTCTTGGTGGAGAACTTGAGCACATTGACGGGCTGCTCCCAAATAAAATTCAAAATAGAGAGGCGCATGTTGGCCTCAATGTTTGGTGAAGCGGATGAGAGCAGGCAAGAATCCCGAGGCCGATGGCCGATTCGTGAACGCGCCCTACTTCAACTGGAACGACGGCATGCTCAAGTTCGACACGAACGACGCCGACAACCCGAACGACAACTACGGCTCCGCTTCCGGGTTCTCCCCGAAGTCTCCTCTCGCACGGACAGGCATCAAACCGGTGCCTGTTCTGCTTTCAACGATTTGAGCCACCCACCCAGCATCCTGCCGATCTCATCGATGTGTTGCTGAAGTGAGGTATAGTGCTTGCCGTTGATCGCCTTTGTGTCATGGGCGAGGCGCACCAAAAGTCGTAGAAGGTTCAGTTTGATGCTGGCTTGGGCGAGAGCTGGGAGCTTCTCGGACTTGTAGAGCGCAGATGCCTCCAGAATGCGCTCGATCACATCATCCGCAGCTTCTTGCATGAGCGACTGCACCTTGATCTTCACCCCGGCAAGGTCGAGATCCGCTCGCTCCATCAGGGCATCGACTTCTTGGGATACGTTGTCCGGCCTCACCACCAAACCTTGAGGACAAGGAAAAAGAAAAGAATTTTCCGTCAATTTGAGCAGCGGCTCGAAACATACAGCGTCGGGGGGGGGGGCTGACAATGGAGCCGTCTTGGCCTCACTAGCGTCCTATCTTGGAGTGCTTTCTCATGCCGATGCTTATGAACTGGCCGAGAAGCTGCAGAACGAATTCGGGCTTTATGTGAGTACGATGGCCGTTGCTGATGACCCTTTCCTGTGCTAAGATAGCCCCGCGATATGATCATCCAATCCCACGGATTCTCCTGTGTTTCCATCACCGCAAAGCCCTTGGGCGGAGAGGTGACGGTGGTGCTCGATCCCTTTGACAAGCGCACGGGGGTTCGGCCATCTTCGCTCACGGCCGACCTGGTGTTTGCAAGCGGCAACAACGAGGCGCATGGCGCTACCCAGAGCGTGGGCGGCGAGCCGTTTGCGGTCTCCATGCCCGGTGAGTATGAAGTGAAGGGCATCACCATTGATGCGCGCGTGGCACCCACCAAGGCAGACCCCAAGCACATGATCGCGCGGGTGGCGGTCGAGGGCATGATGGTGGGGTTCTTGGGGGCGCTGGACCGCGAACTCAACGACACGGAATTGGAGTTGATGGAGGGAGCCGACATTTTGATTTTGCCCGTTGGCGGTTGTGATGTGCTCACGCCCAAGCAAGCCGTAGAGGTGATCCAGCAAATCGAACCGCGCATGGTTGTGCCGGTGCACACGGCGTCCGAGGGATCGGAGAAAAAGTACGGCACGATGGCAGCGTTCCTGAAAGAGTTGGGCGCCAAGGCCACCGAGGAAACCGCCAAGCTCAAAGTGGCGGCCTCGAGCTTGCCCCAAGACGACATGGCTGTGGTGGCGCTGACGAGGTCGTAAATTATCCTATGCCTCACCCGTGGTCCAAGATGTCGCGAGAGGAATTTGAACATCGCCGACGCATGCTGCGCCGCGTGATTGCTGGCATGGGCGTGTTGGTTGCGGCGCTTTTGGTGGGGCAATCGCGACAGACCTTTTCTCAAATACCCGGTGCGGTCGGTGCGTCTTTCCAAGCCATGAATGAAACATTTGCGCAAGCCGGCGCGGCCATGGAGGAGCCCATGAACGACGGGGAGCGTCTGGTACAAATGATAGGTGCCAAGATCAAGTCGGCGCGCAGTGTGGAAGCGGCGCGGCGCGCGGTGATCGAACAGATGGCATCCGCCTTGCCCGAGCCGGCGCCATCACTCGAAAGCGACGCATGGACCTACCCCGAACCATCACCCACCGAACCGTATGGCGAGTAAGAATCAAACAGAGCCCATGAGTTTCATGGCGGGGGGGCATGTGGAGGATCGCTCCATTGTCAAAGAAATGAAGACGGCATACCTGGACTATGCCATGAGTGTCATCGTGTCTCGCGCGCTGCCCGATGTGCGCGATGGACTGAAGCCGGTGCACCGACGCGTGTTTTACGCCATGTGGAGATTGGGGCTGCGCGCGGGTGGGCGATTCCGCAAGTCGGCGGCCGTGGTGGGAGAAGTGATGGCCAAGTACCACCCGCACGGCGACGCGTCCATCTACGACGCGCTGGCTCGCATGGCCCAGGATTTTTCCATGCGCTACCCGCTCATTCATGGGCAAGGAAACTTTGGATCGCTGGATGGCGACGCGCCAGCGGCGATGCGCTACACCGAGGCCAAGTTGCAAGCGCTTGCCGAGGAGCTCTTGTCCGACATCGAGAAAGAAACGGTGGGCTTTATTCCAAACTACGATGGGGAGCACTTGGAACCCACGGTGCTGCCGGCCAAGCTACCAAACTTGTTATTGAACGGGGTGCTCGGGATCGCCGTGGGCATGGCCACCAACATTCCGCCGCATAACCTGCGCGAACTATGCGCGGCTACGGTGCACTTGATTGACAACCCCGAGGCCACTATTGATGACCTCATGGTTCATGTAAAGGGTCCCGACATGCCTTCAGGCGCCATCGCGTACGACATTGAAGCCATCAAGCAGGCCTATGCCACCGGCCGCGGCGGCATTGTATTCCGCGCCCACACGGAGATTGAGGAAACCAAGAATGGTTTTCGTATTTTGGTCACGGACATTCCGTTCCAAGTCAACAAGGCGGCGCTGTTGGAAAAGATCGCCTTGCTCGTGCACGACAAGAAGATTGAGGGTATTCGCGACTTGCGCGACGAGTCCAACAAGGACGGCATCCGTATGGTGATTGAGCTCAAGAAGGACGCCTATCCCAAGAAGGTTCTCAACCGCCTCTTCCAACTCACCCAACTGCAGTCCACGTTCCATGTGAACATGGTGGCGTTGGTGGACGGGGTGCAGCCGCGGCTACTCAACCTTAAATCCATGCTCGAGGAATACCTCAAACATCGGCGCGAGGTGGTGCGCCGCCGGACGGAGTTTGATCTTGCCCGCGCCAAGGAGCGCGAGCATATTTTGGAGGGGTTGGTGATTGCGTTGGAGAACATCGACAAGGTAATTGCAACCATCAAGAAATCTAAGGACAAAGACGATGCGCGGGCCAACCTCGTGGCCAAGTTTAACCTCTCCGAGGTGCAGGCCGTAGCCATTCTGGAGATGCGCTTGCAACAGCTTGCCAACTTGGAGCGACTGAAGATTGAACAGGAGCTGGAGGAGAAGCGACGGCTCATCAAAGAATTGGAGGCGATTTTGAAGTCGGTTGCCAAGATGCTCGCGGTGATTCGAAAAGAAGTGGAGGAGATTGGCGAGAAGTACGGCGACGATCGTCGAACCGAGATCATTCCCCATGGCGTGAAGGCGTTCCGTATCGAGGACGTGATCCCCGACGAGAAGACCGTGGTGATGATGACACGCGACGGTTACCTGAAGCGCATGTCGCCCGACACGTTCAAGACGCAGAAGCGCGGCGGCAAGGGCGTGATGGGGCTGACGACGAAAGAGGAGGATGTGGTGGACAAGATTTTCATGACCAGCACCCACACGCGGCTGCTGTTCTTCACCACGTCCGGGCGGGTGTTTCAAATGAAGGCATACGATGTTCCCGAGGCGTCGCGCACGGCCAAGGGTCAGGCGGTGGTCAATTTCTTGTCGCTCTCACCGGGCGAGGAGGTGTCATCGATTTTGTCGCTCGACCGCGACGATGGCGCCAAGTACCTCATGATGGTCACGCGCCGTGGCACCATCAAGAAGACCGACCTAAAGGACTTTGAGAATGTGCGCTCCAATGGCCTCATTGCGATCAAGCTCAAGCAGGGTGATCGGCTGGAGTGGGTCAAGCCATCGGGCGGGAGCGACCATGTGGTGTTGGTGACGCAACAGGGCATGGCGATCCGATTTGCGGAGACGGACGTTCGCGCAATGGGGCGCACGGCGGGGGGTGTGCGCGGCATCAAGCTCAAAGGCAGTGATGTGATTGTGGGCATGGCCGCGATGGATGGAAAGCTCATTACCAAGAAGTGGTTGGAGCTTTTGATCGTCATGAAGAATGGCTACGGCAAACGCACCAACCTCACGGAGTACAAGGTGCAACGCCGTGGCGGGCAGGGAATCAAGACCGCCAACATCACGGCCAAGACCGGACCGATTGTGGGGGTGCGGGTTATCAACAACCAGGATTTGAGCGACCTCTTGATCATGTCCGAGC
>CAZWSS010000041.1:232-7456 GCA_964636795.1 uncultured Gammaproteobacteria bacterium | reverse complement strand
GCGCGACACGCGAAGGCCTTCTTGCATGGCAACCGATCACGTGGGCATGTGACGAGGCCAACGCGGAAGTAGTGCACAACATTCCGCACTTTTTGCCACCAATGCTCTCCTCACCACCGATCCACTGTCACTGTACCTACCGAGACGGTGAGCCCGCTGGCCTGACGATCGAACCGATGACGACGCAGATCCTATGACCTACGACTTTACGCCTCCTTCCGTTTCTTTGTCTCAATCTTGACCATCTGCTCCAGCCGGCGGATGTCGGCTAAGAGATCGGAGCGATGGCGATGGAAGAGGATGATATTAAACACGCTCACCCCGCCGTTCTTGGCAAATTGGCAGTAGTCGCCAATTTTTTTGTTGACGTGGATGCTGTGAAACGAGGCGAGCTCGCCGGCTTTCTTGATGCCCTTGAGCTTGGTGAGGATGCCTTCTTTGGGCGCAAAAAACTTCATAGCCGCCGTGTAACCGCGTACACGACGTGACACATGCACCTTCTCCGGGATGCGGATCAAGATATCGTTGAGGCCATGTTCAAAGCCGTAGGAGAGGCGGTACATCAACTCACGAAAGCCGCCCACGCGCGCGCCGACCTCGATCACTTTCCATTCGTGTTCGGTGCGCATAAGTTCCACGTGAGCCGATGAGCTGCGCAATCCAAGGGCACGGATCGCTTTCTCGGCCACTTCCTCCGCCGCAGCAACATTTCCCTTTGCCAAGACACTTGGTGTCATCTGAAGATAGCCAAAGAAATCATCAAACCCAATCGCCCGCCCGGTTTTGACATACACGATGGGGCAGAGCGTGATGCGTCCGCGCGTGTCCACGTACCCATCAATCGAGTACATGTCGCCTTCCATAAACTGCTCCACCAGCACCGTCTCATCCGGTTCGCTGTCACGAGTGGCGTAGACGCGCTTGATGGCGCGGAACGTTTTACGCAGCGCCTTCTCCAGCTCTTCCTCATGGAAGCAGATGCTCACCAAGATACTCTGCGCCAACCGCCCCGGCTTCACCACACAGGGAAACCCAACACGCTTTACAATCCGAGCGATTTCTTCCTTCCCCGCTCCACGCGCAAGGGCATACTTGGGAGTAATGCTCGCGTCATATGCCGAAAATCGGCGGCGCATGGCGAGCTTGTTTGTGGACCATGCGAGTGATTCTTCAGTGGGTGTTCGAAGGTAGGGAAGATGCGGGATCAGCTGGCGGAATTTCAAAATGTTGGCCTCGGAGCGGCAGGTGACAGCGAGGATTTTGTTCTCGAAGGGCAACAACGCTTGCGTGAGTTGCTTGGGCGAGGAGAAGTCACAGGGGATGTTGATGTCAGCCAGCCCTTCCTTGGCATGTTCCACATCTCCCTTGGCGCGCACATCATAGATGAGTGCGATTTTGAGCCGCCGCTTCATGTGGTGTCCATATTTTTTGATGACGGGCACCGTGTCCTCGGGAACGCGTGAGACAAAGAGCACGATATTCTTACCCGACTGCCACCGTTTTGTATGGGGAGGTGTCATAGGGAGAGTCCGTGGGTTGAGGAGAAACGAGTCGTTGTGTGTTGAGGGGGCGCAGATCCGTGAGCCATGGCGCAAGGATGGTCTCGAGTTGCGAGAGGGTGGAAACACGTACAAGCGCGAGGCGGATTTCCTTGGCACCCGCAATGCCCTTGGAGTACCACGAGAGATGCTTGCGGAAGCTCGTCATGCCGCGCGGACCGTAGGCGTGCATGTGGCGCTTGGCGTGGCGCAGAATCAGTTGAGCGTGATCGCGCAGAGTCGGTTGGGTGCGCATCTCGCCGTGTGCAAGTACCTCCTCTATCTGCGGAAAGATCCACGGGTTGCCCAGACAGCCGCGCGCGATGAGCACTCCGTCGGTCTGCGTGACGTTGAGCGCGCGCTTGGCATCTTGCGCGCTGAAGATGTCGCCGTTCGCCAGCACCGGAATGGATACACATTCTTTAACGCTTCGAATCATACCCCAGTCGGAATACCCCGCATAGGCCTGTTTCTTTGTGCGTCCGTGTACGGTGAGCAGGTCGGCACCGGCATCTTGCAACACGCGTGCGAATGCGAGGCATTCAGTTGGGTTGTCCCAGCCGGTGCGGATCTTGACCGAGACCGGCACGGTCACGGCGCGCTTGATTGCCTGCACGATCTCCATAGCCAATGTGGGCTCTTTCATGAGCGCGGCACCGTTGAAGTTGGACGTGATTTTGTAGACGGGGCAGCCCATGTTGATGTCAATTCCGTCGGGCGCATGTTGCTCCATGATGATGCGCGCCGCCTCGGCCATGGTGGCAGGATCACAACCGAAGATCTGTTGGACAATAGGTCGCTCGCTCTCGTCAAATGCCGTCATGCCAAGCGTCTTGTCGTTCCCACGCACTACGGCTTCAGAGCTCACCATCTCCCGAAACACCGTCGGCGACCCAACCTCTTTCACCGTTTGGCAAAAGGGAGAGTCGGTCATGTCGGCCATGGGCGAGAGCGCCACAATAGGGCGCGGAAGGTTGCTCCAAGAAAATGACATACAACGGGCGATGCTACCAGGATTTCGAACTTGTGTCGAACGGCGTTCACGATCCCCGGAATCCTGCAGTGGACGTAGCATGCTACGTCCCTACGACTCGCCTCTCTGGTATACTTTACACGTATGCGAATTGGATTTTTTGGGGCCGCGCGAGAGGTGCCTGGGTCCTGTTTCCTCGTGGAGACGTCTGCGGGGAACATCTTGGTGGACTGCGGCTACTTCCATGGGCGCGAGACATGCTCACAGCGCAACTATCAAGCGTTTGGGTTTGATGTGGCGTCCATCCAAGCGGTGTTGATCACCCACGCCCACATTGACCACACGGGTCGTCTCCCTCGGTTGTTTGCACAAGGTGCGCACCCACGCGTGTACTCCACCGAGCCCACCAAGGAGCTTGCCGAGTTGACGTTGGAAGACGCGCTCACCATTCAAACCGAGGAAGCCGAGCGGTGCGGACTTGATCCGCTTTATGAGGAAGAAGATCTCGACCGATGCATGAAGGCATGGGACACCGTGGCGTATCGGCGACAGATGGAGGTACTGCCCGGTGTGGCCGTCACATTCCATGACACGGGGCATATCTTGGGCTCGAGCTTTGTCGTGATCGAGGCCGATGGAAAGCGAGTGGCGTTTAGCGGAGATGTGGGGAGCGATCAAACCCTGTTACTCCACGACACCGAGGCGCTGCCGGGCGACCTCGATCTGCTCGTCTGCGAATCCACCTACGGCGATCGGTTGCACCCAAAGATGCTCGAGCGCAAACAGCAGCTGCGCGCACACATGGAGCGCAACTTCGCCCAGAGTGGGGTGCTCATGATTCCGGCGTTTTCTGTTGAGCGCACGCAAGAGATCCTGTTTGAAATCAACGAGCTGGTGGAGCAAGAGGGCGTGCACTGCGGGCCGGTATTTCTCGACAGCCCGCTCTCCGTGGCTGCCATTGGGGTATTTCGACGCCATAGCCATGACGCGGAGGTGATGGACTTAGCCTTCGCCAAAAAGTGGGGAGACGATAACCTGTTTTCCTTCAAAGGGTTGCAGGTCGCGCTCGGGGTGGACGATTCAAAAAAGATCAACGATGTGCCGTTACCCAAGGTCATCATCGCGGGCTCGGGCATGATGGACTCGGGGCGCATCCGGCATCACCTCATTCGATACCTCGACCACCCCAACAACACGCTTCTGATCACGGGCTACCAAGCCAACGGCACGCCCGGGCGGCAGATTCAAGACGGGGCAACATCGGTCGAGCTCCTTGGGTATTCGGTGCCGGTGCGGGCGCATGTGGAGAAGATCGAAAGTTACAGCGGCCATGCGGATTACAACAAGCTGGGCAATTGGATTCGCCACGCGTCGCCCAAGAAGGTTGCGCTTGTGCACGGCAGCGCGGAGGCACAGGATGCGTTTGCAAAGTATCTCGAGCGCCTGATGCCGGTAGAGGTGTCGGCCCCGGAGTTTGGAACATGGGTCAGCGTGCCGTAGGGACGTAACATGTTACGTCCACTGCAGAAGGTCGATCCCCATCGTCCGTGTTACCATTCTCGGATTGTACCGGTGAGTTCGTCTATGACGAGGCGATCGCTCGAGGTGAGATCAAAAACCCGATCCTTGAAAGTCACTTGCGCGGTGCCGCTGGCAATCACTTCGACGACTTCCCCGGGGGTGTAGTAGTACATTTTCACGGGGGACGATGACGTTACGCACACGGCTCGCGTGCATGTTTGGACGGTGCGATCGGGGACGATGGTCCAGTGCCCGCGAGTGGCAAGGAGTTCGATGCGGTCGGACGTGATACGACGGATTTCCAGGTTACTGCGCGCATCGAGTTCGATCACGGTCCCCTCGTACATGAGTGTTGCTCCCAGTGTCTTGGTGCGCACCAGTCCGCGCTCGCGAACCTTGAGCCCCGACTTCAACAGGCGATGCCACCGGAGCTCGGCTACTCCGTCAAACGCCTCTTGACTGCCGACAACAAAAAACGGCAGGGGCGCCATATCCAACGTGTTCCAAAGCAAAAACGGGAGGGCGACAATCAAAAACACCAAGGTCGCGCGGTTGGACTTGCTTTCCCAAAACGACTTTGTCATACGCTCATGTTATCAAACCAAGGGGGCTCGGGTATACTCCCCATACTTATAATCTATCCTATGGCGCTGTACGAGTTTTTTGGAGAGGGGTGCCCGCATTGTAAGGAGATGGAGCCGATGGTCAGGCGGTTAATCAAGGAGGGGGTGGCTATGGAGGAGCTTGAGGTATGGAATAACAAGGAGAACGCCAAGAAAATGGAGGAGTTCAATCAAGGTCGCTGCCCGGGCGTGCCGTTTTTTATCAACACGGAGACCGATCAGTGGATCTGCGGCAGCACCGACGAGGAAACGCTGCGAGCGTGGGCGAAGGGTGAAGCGGTGGAGCATTAGTATCAGAATGTGCGCATTGTTGTTCTTCACGGCTGGGGACACACACGCGAACATTGGCGCGATGTTGTGTTGATGTTGGAGTCTGCAGGGCACCGAGTGATTGTACCGGATTTGCCAGGATTTGGTGACGAGCCCGTACCGGATGCGTCGTGGGGGATCGCTGAATATGCAGAGTGGGTCAAGGAACAGGTTGGTTCACTCGATGGGTGTGTGATTCTTGGGCACTCGTTTGGGGGACGTATTGCGGCCTTTATCGCGGCGCAGCAACCAACGCGGCTTCGTGGGCTTATCTTATATGGAGCGCCATGTCTATACCGACCGCGCATCAGCGTGAGGATGCGTAACATGATGGGCAAATGGTTTGGTAAACTGCCCATCCCTGAATCCATACGTCGTTCGATTCGCAGCGATGAAGAGAATCGAGCAATGAATCATGGATTGCAACGTATCTTCCGACGTGTTGTGTCATTCGATGAAACGGATCTTGTGCAGCGCATTGTCCTACCAACATTGCTTCTCTGGGGTGAACACGATGTAGAGGTTCCTCTCCGTATTGCACAGGAGCTACATACGTTGATTTCCGGCGCGGTGCTTGAGGTCATGCCCGCAGCGGGCCACTCGGCACATCTTGAACAACCCACACTTTTTTATGGGATTCTCCAACAGTTTCTTGCACGGATTTCATAAGGCATTTCCTCTACGTGACTTCGTATATCTTCTTCAGCTTGAGGAGTATGAAACGTTACGATATGTCGAGCGCCTTGTCCGTTTTTTCTTTCGCAGAGGACTGGAACGCCGCGATGCACTCAAGTGGACAGTGCGCGCATCTATGGTTGCGGTGATGACAGTGGTGATGATCTTTGTTTTCGCGGCTGGTGTTGGTGTAGCTACACGATCACTGCTTGTTGTGTTGGTTATCCTTATCGTTGGGTCGGTGGGGCTGCCTATTATTGTGCTCGTTGGAAACGTAATGACAAAACCGCTTTTCGTTCTAGGCCATCGTATGGTCTGGCGTCGTGCCACCGCTCGTGTCATATCGATGCCAAGGCTAAAGGTGGTTGTTGTTGCCGGAAGTCATGGAAAAACAACAACAAAGAACCTCATTAACGACATGATACGATTTACGTATGTCGTACAGTTGATTGGAGGAAACATCAATACAACCACCGGCATCGCTCAATGGATTCTCAAAAATCTACAACCGTCCACGGAGGTGCTGATTGTTGAGATGGACGCGTACCACATTGGAGAGATTGCGGCATCTTGTCACATCACACCACCGGATATTGCTGTTCTGACGTCGATCGGTGATCAACACCTCGCAAGGTTCGGATCCCAAGAGAAAATTACACGCGGACTCGGGGAGGTATTTACCCCTCGTAAGTCAGGACTGTTGAGAATCTGTGGCTCACAGACGGCTCATACTCTGCGAAGCGGAGGTATGTCATTTGATCTCCGCGTGATCGACGCGCCGGTTTATCACGAGACGATACTGCCGTGTGAAAAGATGTCTGTATCGGTAAAAGAAGATGTTGCCTATGCGGCCGCGGTAGCCGATGCCATCGATGTTCCTCTGCGTTTTATTGAAGCGGCCTTTCGGACCTTTGTCCCACCGGAGCGAGCGGGTGTTCTGGCGGGGAAGGCACTTGCAGCGCGTGAAGGCAAGAAGCTTGTTGTATTGACCGCAGGGATCCCTGAGCTCCCTCGATTAATATCCGCAGAACAAAATGTAGTCTACGGAGCCTTCCTCGCTTCGCATGCTGACGCTATTGTATTGCTCGAAAGTGAATTTGCTCCTTTTGTACGTAGAGGACTCAATGAGGCAAAGTATGCTTCGGCAAGAAATATCACAGAGGCCGTGGCACAGCTGAAGGCCAACTTCCCATCGTCGGACTTCGTTTTGTTGTTTCAACCAGAATTGACGGACGCGTCGTACTAGCTCTTTATAAACTTTTCTACAATGTCTGTTGGATAGTCGAGGCGCTTTGCGCTCCGGTTCGCTTGATCAACAATCGCTTGCTCAATCAGGTCGGTGATCTGTTGGGTAAAACGAATCCCTTTTGCCTCCCAGAGATAAAAACTCATGCTGCCTGGGATTGGATTAATCTCGGTAATATAGATGGTGCTATCGGGGGTCACCATAAAGTCGATGCGCACCATGCCTTTACAACGACAGGCAATGAAGGCCTTCTTTGCGATATCAATAATTTGATGACGTAGCACTGCATCAAGCTTCGCTGGCAATTCACGCTGGAGCGATGCCATACCACTGCTTGCG
>CAZWSS010000041.1:0-222 GCA_964636795.1 uncultured Gammaproteobacteria bacterium | reverse complement strand
ATCCTGTGCGACCGGTGATTCAATCTCACTGGTCTCCATCGTGCCACTGATTCTGCGAACAGCACAATTGTATTCCTTGAACGAGGAGAGACATTGTTCAACAACGATCTCGCTATCAAGATGCGCCGCTTCAAGGAGTCGCTTCTCAAGCTCCACGTCCTCCTTCGCAATATTGATCCCGATACTCGACCCAAGGTGCGCAGGCTTGATGATGACGGGCAG
>CAZWSS010000040.1:5641-7787 GCA_964636795.1 uncultured Gammaproteobacteria bacterium | reverse complement strand
CCGCTCGCCGGACTGCCCTCCTTGTTGTTTGTGTCATTGACGCTCGTGCAGGCGCACTCATCGTGGTCCAAGCTCCCGCGCGCCATCGCGACAATACTATTGAGCATCGGCGGGGCCGTCATGCTCCCCTTGGCATTTTTTGTCTCCGGACCGAGCTCAACACTCGGTTGGCATCCGGAACGCATCGTCCACCTTTTCCCTCCCACCTTCTTCGACACGCGCTTTGATGTGGTGAATGACCTCCTCGTGATCCTCGGCACCAATCTGTGGTTGTGGATGCTCGCCCTTGCCGTGCTGGGCGCCTGGCTGCTGCGGCGCATGACGCACCGTGGGTGGCTCGTACTGCCTCTCGTGGCGCTGCTCCTCATTACCAACGCCATCCTCTTGGCCGCCGCAGGCGACTTCTCCTTCCTCATCAACTACGAGCAGACCAACTACACCGATCGTGTGGTGCAACTCGCGCTGCTGGCAATCGCCCCAATGGCGATCGTGGGGCTGTGTCTTGGACTCGAGCGCTTGTTGCAAATGAAAAAAGCCGCCGTCACGTGGGGGTTGTGTATCGTGGTAACCGCCGCCGTGACCGGCAACGTGTTTGTAAGCTACCCGCGCCACGACGCCTACGCCATCAGTCGCGGATTCACCGTGGGGGAAAGTGATCACGACACGGTGGCTTCCATCATCTCCCACGCCAGTGACCGCCCTTACATCGTCCTCGCCAATCAAGCCGTGTCCGCCGCTGCCATTCAAGACAATGGCTTTGCGCACTACTACGGGGCAAAGGGCGACATCTTCTACTATCCCGTCCCCACCGGTGGGCCCCTGTACCAACTCTTTTTGGAAATGATCGAGGAGGTCGCCACCCGCGAGCTGGCACGCGAGGCCATGGACTTGGCTGGAGTCGACCGTGCCTACTTCGTGGTCAACGACTATTGGTGGTCCGCCGAGCGGGCGATTGAACGCGCCAAGCTCTCCGCCAGCGATTGGTTCGTTATCAACGACGGCGCCGCGTGGGTGTTTATCTACACACGCTAGCACACCCGTTTTCGTGGACCTGAAAAACTGCTTTTTACACATTCGGCTAACCTAAGATAAGTTATGCCCTGTGGATAATCACAATAACTCGTACATGCGAGTTATTGTGACAACTCGATAAGTCGCTCGATGTAGCTCTCGATGGTCGTTTGGGCATTCAACTCGACCGCCCGCACCTTCCCGTTTCTCAATGCTTTGATCTTTTCCACAAGGGCATCGGGGTCGGCGGGAGGCACAAGACCGGAAGGGTCAATGAGCTCGGGCACACCGCCCACGGCAGAGGCAATCACGGGCAGGCCGAGTGCGACGGCTTCCAGCACTGCACCCGGACAATTTTCTACAACAGTCGATGGGAACATCAGCGCGTCGCATCCTACAAGTTTGTTGAGCAACTGTGCGTGCGGCACTTTTCCTCGAAGCCGAACGGAAATTGTTTGCGGCAACAGATTCGCCCGTGCCATCAACTCCGCCCCTTGCGATCCATCGCCATAGAGATCCACCTGTACGCGCCCTTCAATCTTTCCAAGTGCCTCAAGCAGCACGTGCACTCCCTTGTGCACGGTGAGCTGCCCCACGAAAGCCAAGCGCAACGGGTCATGCACACCAATAAATGATCGTCGCTGACCGGGGACATCGGTAACAGGATTGTGAATCACCTGTGTCGTGGACGTTTGAAACAGACCCGCGCGCCGGTGTGCATCAACAATGTAGCGCGTTGGCCCTACTACCACGTTCGGCGACCCCATCAACCACCGCACCCACCATCGGTAGGGCGTCGTGACCATCGGCCGTTGCCACAACGGGGTACGATCAAACCAATACCGACCACTGGGCACAAGAAGTTGAATGTCGTGGAGCGTGTGCATCCATCGGATACCCGACTGCCGCACCGCGCGCGCCACACCCATCCCCATGCCGCGGAGATTATGGGTCATGATCACGTCGGGCTTGACCTCGTCAATCACCCGCTCAACAAGGCGTTGTCCACGTCCCCACGGCGCAAGATCAAGCTTGTGCCACAACAAGCGTAGCCACAACGGTTGCTTGGCGTCCTCAAGGATGTGGTACGGGAGTCGCGGGTGATATCGAAGAACACGTACACCGGCATCCGTCG
>CAZWSS010000040.1:0-5541 GCA_964636795.1 uncultured Gammaproteobacteria bacterium | reverse complement strand
ATGTGGTACGGGAGTCGCGGGTGATATCGAAGAACACGTACACCGGCATCCGTCGTCTCCTCGATGCCCTCGACCGCTCGTGACGTTGTTGAGAGCACCGTCACGTTGTGCCCGGCATGCACCAATCCCTCCGCGATCATCTTGGCGATGGACTCGGCGCCGCCGCGCGCTTCGGGCGCGTACAAGTTTGAAATCAACAGAATACGCATATCACGGTGCTTGGTAGAGCGCCTCGAGCGCTGTCATGTGCCGCTCCCAAGAAAACAGCGCCTCGACGCGCCGTCGAGCGCACTCTCCCATCGCTTCCCGCTCGTTCGGATGCTCAATCATCCATGCGATCGCCGCAGCAAGCGCAACGTCGTCCTTCGGCGGCACCAACCGACCCGTTTCCTCGTCTTTGACGACCGAGCGAACGCCATCGAGATTCGACGCGATGACCGGCGTCCCGCTTGCCTGCGCTTCCAACGCCACCAACCCAAACGCCTCTGAGCGGTCAATCGAGGGAAACACAAACACATCCGCCTCTGCATAAAGCCGCGCCTTCTCCTCATCGCCCACACGTCCGGCAAAGATCACGCGATCATCAAGACCTCGCTCACGCGCCATCGCTTCGTACATGGGCTTGAGATCACCATCGCCCGCCACCGTCAAGCGCCAATCCGTTCGATCACGCAGACGCGCCATCGCTTGGAGCAACACATTGAGCCCTTTGAAGTAATGGTGGCGATCGAGAGCCCCCAGGAACAGCAGCGACGCGGCATCGTGAGCTGAACGCACTGCAGGATGGTACCGATGGACGTCCACTCCAAATGGAATTTCAACGAGCTTGGGTTCGACCGCTTCCCAATGATCCTTCAGCCAGCTCGACTGTGCATAGTCACGAGAGGCAACCACAATCTTATTTGAGCACCGCAGGAGTGTTTTCAAAAAAAATCGACGTGAAATCGCCGCGATCACTTTTACAAACCCCTGCGCCACAATGTCCATGTGATACGTGATTACGAGCCGCCTCGGCCGCCATCCGAACCACATCAATAGAACGACAAGCTCTTGCACCCCAAAAAATGGCGCATGAACATGCACCGCATCCCAGCGCCGGAACATCAGGCGCACGATCGCGAATGAGAGTCCCGTCACGCCATAGGGCACTTGCGAGCGACAGCGATGCACCGTCACGCCATCCTCAATCGATACGCCGCACCGCTCATCGCGTGCAAGCGTCGCCACATGCACCGTGTGCCCCAGGCGCGCCAGCTGCGTGGCCTCCTCCCACGCCACCGCTCCCATGCCTCCGCGGTAGGGCGGATAGGTTGAAACCACGTGGAGGATGTTCATTTCCTTTGGTCGAGATCTTTGAGGGCGATCGCGCGCACTACCTTGGTGATGTCTTGTTGGAGCGTTTCTTGATGCACCACGAGTCGGAACAGCAGGTAAAACAATCCGATGATCGAGAGGTAGACCAAGAGATCGGCTCCGCGACCGATGCCCACCTGCGCCGCCAAGAGGTCGGTGGTTTGTGGGAGAAGCGACACCACCACGAGCGCCACCCAAATGAGAGACAGCAGCACCGCCCACGCCGTTGGGATGCGCCGCTGCCGCGCCTTGATGACCACGCGCCCCATGGCAAAGAGTGCAAACAGCACCAGCAAAATTTGAATCAAGGAGAACATCATGGCTTGAGGCGATGCAGAATCAATTTCCACGCCGTCTTGATCCCTCCCGTAAAGCTCTGTCCCTTGGCCAGCGAGTAGTCGGTGTAGATGGCGGTAATGGGGACCTCAGTCCATTTCATTTGCTTGCGACGGATCTCGCTGATGATCTCCGACGACACTTCCATGCGGTCGGTGCGAATCTCCAAACGATCAGCGCCCGAAGCGGAAAAGGCGCGGAAGCCGCTTTGGCTGTCGGTGACCCACAGGCCAAAGAGCAGGTAGGTGAGTACGTTGCCGATGCGCTGGTACACGCGGCGACGCAGTGGCATGTTGCCCTTGAACTCGATCATGCGCGAGCCGATCACGGCCTCAAAGCCCTCTTCGATCTTATTTACAAACAATGGGATCTCGTCGGCGCGCATTTGCCCGTCGGCGTCCAAGGTGACCATCACATCGGCGCCCAACAGCCGTGCCGCGCGAATGCCCGTGCCTAGCGAAGCGCCCAGCCCGCGATTGATGCAATGCTCCACCACCCGCGCGCCGGCGCCGCGAGCCACCTCTGCTGTTCGATCGCGTGAGCCGTCGTTTACCACCACGATGTCATTCACAAACAGACGCGTGGCGTGGACAACACCCTCGATGGTCTCCTCCTCATTGAACGCGGGGATAACGGCAACAACGTTCATGGGGTCTTGTACAAGTTGGATAAAAGGATTCGGTTGGCGCGGACATCTTCGATGGTGCGCGTGAGTCCATCTTGGATGCGTGTCAGCGGCAACCAGCTCAAGGCGTCGCGCGCCTTGGAGATGCGAGGGAGGCCAAGTTCGGTGAGAAACGGCAGCGGGGGCTCAAACGTCACCGTGGATGAGGAGGCCGTTTGCTCCAAAATCATGTTGGCCACGTCCACAATCAGCAAATCCGTATCGCTGCCGATGTTCAAGGGTCCCGGATTCTCCTCCACGCTCATGAGTTTTACCAAAGCGTCCACCACGTCGTCAACGTAGACGAGCGAGGTCTTGAAGTGCTCGTCGCCATAGATCACCAGCGGCTTACCGTCCAGCGCGTTCATAATGAAGTCGGGGATGAGGTGACCGTCGAACAAGGGCATGCGCGGCCCGTAGGTGCGGAAGATGCGTGCAATGCGTGTGTCCACGCCGCGGGTTTGCTGGAACGTTACGCAGGCGGATTCGGCAAAGCGCTTGCCTTCGTCATAGGCCGAGCGCGGCGATATGTGATCCACCACTCCCTCATCTTCCTCGCTGAAGAACAACCGATCGGCGCTGCGACTCCCATACACCACCGAACTTGAGGCAAACACCACCCGCGCGCCATATTTCTCCGCGATCTCCAACGTCTGAATGGTGCCGAGGGCATTCGTGCGCAGCGTGTGGGTCTTCAATGCATCAAAGCGCTTGATAGCGGTGGGGCATGCCAGGTGGTAAATCTCTTGGATACCTTGGAACGGAATTTTGTAGGCCTCCAACTCCGGGAACGATTCCAAGTCGATCGGCAGCGAAATGTCCGCCTTGATGAATTGGAAGTCAGGATGCTTGAGGAGAAAGTCAATGTTGCGTTCGATGGACGAGGAAAAATCGTCCACACAGATCACCCGCGCACCGTCCTTGATGAGCCGGTCGCAGACATGGGAGCCAATGAAACCGGCGCCGCCGGTCACCAGCACGTTTTTCTTTTCAAAGATGGGTTTCTTCATATCAGTGTCCTGCGGCTATGCTAGCAGATTTTCCCAAGTCACTCACGTCGGCAATCACTCCCACCGGCACACCGATGTGTGTAAAGGCGCGCAGCTCCGAGCGGCCATTGTTCCGGGAAAGAGTGAGCACATAGTCGCTTCCGGTCGCTTGCCCCCAGCCCGATACCGCCACGCCGTTGCGATCCGATTCACCAAAGGCAAAAAACTGGCTCACGAGCGCCCCCAACAACGAAAGCACGCGCACCTGCGGCCCACCGCCCACACCCGTGCCGGTCACAATCACTTCCTTGTTGCCCGATACGATGGAGGACACCGTTATGCCACCACGAAATGTCGCGTCATAAGCCGAGAAGGAGTTGAGCAATCGCCCATCGTGTTCAAAGATCCATACGCGCGGCTCGGCGCCGGCACCGTTGGTAATGATGATCTCGTCCTCTCCGTTACCGTTCACATCGGCCATCGTGAGCCGAGGATCCACGATCTCCTTGGGGATCTCCCACGATCCCACCAAGATGCCGTCGGGCAGGAACTGCCGCAACACCCGCGAGCCCGAGCGCGGCAACACCACGATTTCCGGCAACGTGTCGCTATCCACATCCGTGTCTCCCACCGCCACGCGCAACCCGCTGGTCAGAGACGACTCATAGGCAAAAAACTGCGACGAGAGCGCGCCAAACTCATCAAATACGCGCACATGCGGGCCGCCACCCACTCCGGGAACTGTGACCACTTCCTCGCGCTCGACGCCATCAAGATCCGCCACGGCCACATCCACCCCTCCCAAAAATCCTTCCCCGTACGCCAACCAATCAATCGCCTCGTTAGGGCGACGCATGACTCTCACGCGCGGCTTGGAACCCGCACCGGCACCGATCGCAATCGCATGGGCGTAAAAATCCGTCACCGTCGGCTCCCCGATCACTTCTTCTCCTTCGTTTTCAAACGGTCGCGGATCCTTCACGAGCATTGGCAGGAGCTCAAACGCGCGCGCAATGTTGACGCGACCCGAGCCCAGCGCTCCCATACGTCGCGAGGGCGCCTTACCAAGGACAGGGTCAACGGAAAGTTGCAACGCGATGCGCACCTCGTCGGGCGTGACATGCGGGTAAACGGCCTTGATGAGGGCTGCCGCCCCGGAAACCACCGGTGCACTCATGGATGTGCCGCTCCATCCGCCACCATAGCTCTCCGCCAGCTCCGCAACCTGCGTGGAATAAAACGCTTCACCCGGCGCTGCAATATCCGCACACGCTGCACCATAGTTGGAAAAATCCGAGCGTTTGTCCTCCTCGTCGGTCGCCACCACGCCAATCACAATGTTATCGCTCCCCGTCCCCTTGGAACACACGGGGTAGAGCGGCACGCGATCCAAGTCATCCGACTCATTGCCCATAGATGCCACCAGCACGATGCCCTGGTCGTAAGCCCGCTGAAGCGCACGGTCGAGTTCCTTGGAGGTGAATGACCCGACAAAGCTCATGTTGATGACGTTGGCTCCCATTGCGGTGGCGTACTCAATGGCCTCCACGATTTTGGAAATGGAACCGTCGCCCGCCTCATTCAAAATACGGATGGGCAGAATCTGCACGCGCCACGCTAAGCCCGAGACGCCCTGCCTATTGTCCCCCACCGCGCCCACAATGCCGGCGACCACCGTTCCGTGATGCGCTCCCACGCTATTGCCAAACTCATCGGTATAGGAGGCGTCCTCGTCGTCGTCAAAAAAATCCCAGCCATGCACGTCATCCACATAGCCGTTGCGATCGTTGTCCTTCCCATCTCCGGACACCTCGCCCGTGTTGACGAATAGGTTATCCACCAAGTCCTCATGCTCCAAGTCCATGCCGGTGTCCAGCACAGCAACCACCACGCGACGATTGCCCTGCGAGTACTCCCACGCCTCCTCGGCCTTGATCTTGGACAAGTACCACTGCTCGCCCAAGTCCGGATCGTTGGGCGTAAAGGCGGAAACAAAAGACGTCGGCACCAACAGGCCGAGCGTCAGGAGGCATGTCGTCAGGGATCGAAACATGCAACAAGTATACCAGAGTGGTATTCGAGTATTCAGGTATTCACGTATAGGCACGCTGGGAACCGGGACGAATGAGCGAAAGCGAGGCGCGCCGACACGTTTCTTTGGAACCGCGTAGTGTCCTACGGAGCGCATGTCCAAAGGAA
>CAZWSS010000039.1:7282-8358 GCA_964636795.1 uncultured Gammaproteobacteria bacterium | reverse complement strand
GCGGATCTTCCTCCGTACTTGGGAGCGGCGCTCCGACGATCCACAAATCAAAAGCGTATTGTCCGGGCACTTGAGGAGAATGAATTAGATCATCTGCTTATTCCGCTTCTCCCCAATTTGCCGGAAGGGACCGTGGATATGCGGGTGCTGGCTTCTTCCCTCATGACCATCGGTAATCGGATGGATATCCTCGTGCGGTCTCTTACGTCGTTCCCGGAAGGCACCGTTCCCATTCCTGAACTGATCGAGCGACTCTATGCGTCAGACAGGGTATTGGATATTCTGGACAATCTTGAAAAATTTCCAGAGAGTGCGGTAGATATCCATCGATTGGAGATGTGGCTGATTAAACATGATCGGGACATTGGTGACGTTCTTAGACATGCACATAAGTTCCCACCGGGTTTGCGGATGACTCTGGCGACCATTGTTCAGCGTTACATGGACAGTGGACGCGCTCACATGGTTGCCCAACATCTTGGCGACCTGCCTCCGGGCAGTGTAGATTTTTCCGATCTTGCCCATTGTCTCATGGAAGGGAGCGCGCGGGATCGTGCGGATCTGTTTTTCGCTCGCGATCAATTCCCCAACGAAGTGATAGACCTCCCGATACTCGTTGAGCGCTTGCGCAAAGATGGTGTCGTTGGGTTAAATGCCCTCGTGACATCTTTGGATGCCGTCTCCGAACTCGTTGACGCAGACCAGCTACTGGCCGACTTACACCTCTACATTCAAAACCTTGATATTGACGAACACATAGATGTTCTCCTACGGCATGCTCGCGATCCCCGCCAGATGACGGAGTGGATGATGGCACACGATCTTTCATGGATTGTGTTGCGGCATCCTTATGCGTTCCCGGACATGCAGACGTATCTGGCACGGGCCGTAGACGAAGGGTTGGCACGAAAGGACTTTGCAACCGTTGCCTCCGTACTCACTCTTCTCCCAAAGGGGAGGGTTGACAGCATCGAGCTTGTCAAGGAGTTGATAGCCGCTAACCCCACGACCATTGATAGACACTTTGACGGATTTCTTCACCAAGCCACGAACGTACCTGCGTTTGTGGCAGGCCT
>CAZWSS010000039.1:0-7272 GCA_964636795.1 uncultured Gammaproteobacteria bacterium | reverse complement strand
TATTGTTATGTCGCCCCTGGCGGCTCTCCCGGAAGGCGTCATCTCTCGGGAGGATGAACGGCAGTTCCGTATTCCCATAGGGGATGCTGTGGCACAACGTCGGTTCGATTTGGTGAAGATCTGGATGAATCATATGCCGCCGGAGCAGCGAGCGGGTTTCTTTGATGAAGAGATGATCAAAAGGGAGCTTGTTGTTTTGCGTCGTGATGAGCGTACCGGGAATGCGCGGGATCTTGAAGCATGCATGCGCATGCTTGGCATAGAGGTTCCCGCGTCGGTCGAGATGCCTGCCGAACAAGATACGTCGTCGCGCGAACTGGACACACGCTTGCGACAGATCACGGATGAGGTTGTTGAGTTTTATACCTGCCGATATATTGATGGGAAACTCAAGCAAATACAGCATCGGCATGACTGGCGATATCGCTTAGCATCGCGGCATCTACAAGATGTCGTTCGCTTGGAACAGGCGATAGGCAAGCAGGTACATAACCTTGAGTCGTGGTTGAAGTGGTACATGTTGCATGCGGTGAACAAAGAGCTTTTTTACCAGGATGATGGTCTCATCGTGGCGCGGCACGATGCGGATGTGTTCTGCCGAACGGGGCGCAGGGAAGACATTTTGGATTTTTTTGATGCGGCGCAAGGGGCTTTTGCATCATCCACATGGGATCAGGATATCGGAGGTATGTCATGGGCACGGATTGCGCGGGCGGGGTACGCGCTCTGGGCGAGTAAGGGCGGGATGGATGTGTTGATCGACTACATCTTTGACCTAGAACACAATACAGGGAACATTTTTGATAAATCTCCGACACGTGTGCGGCAAAATGCAACGAATTTGCGGCGGATTTTGGAATTGAAACGGGAGGAGGAGCTACCGGATATGTTTGATGCGTTCGAGGGGTTGTGTTCAAAGGAGACGCTTACCCGTTCGCGAGCTTGGCTGAAAACGCTCAAAGGCATTGAGCAGCGTGTGGGCACATGAGCATGCCTATCCCTGCCGCGGTCAAAATAAAACAGAGCCGCCTTCCCGACGCACCGGGGGTGTATTTCTATTACAACAAGGCGGGGGAGCTGCTCTACATCGGGAAGGCCACGAGTTTGAAGAAACGGGTCGGGTCGTACTTCAACAAAAAGTACGAACGCAGCGATACCGTGTACGCGCAGCGCATCGGCAAGATGGTGGGGGAGATTGCACGCATTGACTCTATCGAAACGCCTACGGTGATCGAAGCGCTGGTGTTGGAAGCAAATCAGATTCGATTGCGGCGCCCACGCTACAACGTTATGTTGACCGACGACAAGTCGTTTCTCTCCTTGGTCATCACCAACGAGGCGTTCCCCAAGCCGCTCTTCAAACGTGGTCTGGAGTTGGCACGGGAGGGGATTGATGTATGGGCGAGGCAGAAGTCCACATCGTATCTCGCCGTCTACGGCCCCTTCACATCCCCCCGAGCGTTGCGCAACGCGCTCGATCTTCTGCGGAAGATCTTCCCATGGTCTGTGTGTGACCCGCCGTCAATCACTGGAAAGTTTCGACCGTGCTTCTATGCACACCTTCATCTTTGCCCGGGCGTCTGCACCGGCGCGATCACCAAGACCGAATATCGCCGTCACATGCGCAACCTCATGCGGTTCTTTGAGGGGAAGAAGGGCTCCATGATCACCGCACTTGAGCGCGACATGAAGCGCGCGGCAAAGGAGTTGGCATTTGAAAAGGCGGGAGCGATCAAGCGACAAATCGAATCGCTACAACACATCCGCGACATCTCGGTCATCACCAAGGACTTTGCGCCGCTCCCGTACGAGAATCCGGATAAGGATTACGTGAATGCGCTCGGGCGCGTGGAAGCGTATGACATTTCCAATATCAGCGGCACCGAAGCGGTGGGGAGCATGGTGGTGTTTGAGCAGGGGCAACCGAATAAGGCCAAGTATCGAAAGTTCCGCATCAAGTCGTCCAAGGGACCCAATGACGTGGCGATGATGAAGGAAGTGATGGAGCGACGCTTGGCGCGCGCCGAGGCGTCCCCAAAAGCATGGCCGTTGCCTGACGTGATGGTGATTGATGGCGGCAAGCCGCAAGTGAATGCGGTACAGAAGGTGCTCGATGAATATCAAGTTCGCGTGCCGATCGTTGGTCTTGCCAAGGGGCCCGACCGCAAACGTGATGCGTTGGTGTTTGATCACACGGATCCGTTCTTGGCACGTATCGCTCACGTGTACAAAGAGGTCTTCCAACGCGCCCGCGACGAAGCGCATCGGTTTGCCGTGGCGTATCACCGCAAGCGCCGATCCATGCGAATGTAACCTGTAGGGACAGGTCGCGACCTGTCCCTACTTTATCCCCACCTCCTGTGCATAACCGAACGTTTGTTCGGTCTTTGTTTCGTTGACCCATGGTTTGCAGGTGGGTAGCATTGGGAGCGAAGGGTAGTAAGTGGAACGAAGTGGGGAACAAAACCCCTGTGGATTATGTTTCTTGGTGAGTACCAGCACACGCTTGACGAAAAGGGACGGATCGCAATCCCGTCCAAATTTCGCTCCGCTCTCAAGGGCGGCGCAGTGGTCACGCGTGGACTGGATGGCTCCCTGATTGTTTATGCTCTGCAGGAATGGAAAGTGTTGGCGCAGAAATTGGCCGCGCTTCCCATCTCCCAGCACAACTCACGCGCCTTCGCCCGACTCATGCTTGCAGGTGCCATGGACGTGGGGATAGACAATCAAGGGCGTATGGCGATCCCGGAGTATCTTCGGCAGTACGCCAACATGACCAAGCAGGTCGTGGTCGCCGGACTCTACAACCGGTTAGAGTTGTGGGACACGGAGATCTGGACGCGCTACAAGTCCAAAACCGAACTGGCAAGCGCGGACATTGCCGAACAGCTTGGTGAGCTCGGGATCTAGTATGGCGTACCATCAACCAGTGATGCTTGCGGAGGTCAAGGACGCACTACAGCCGCGGGCAGGCGGTGTGTATGTGGACGCTACGCTTGGGCATGGCGGGCATGCGCAGATGCTCTTGGATGCGTCGGCGCCGGATGGGCGCGTGATCGGTATTGAACGCGACCGGCGCAACCTCGATATCGCCAAGGAACGATTGGGCAATAGCCCGCGCATGACCTATGTGCAGGGCGACTATCGGACTCTTGATGCGATCTTGGGTCGGCTCAAGATCAAAGAGGTTGATGGCATCTTGTTCGATGTGGGGTTTAGCTCGGCGCATGTGGATGATGCCTCGCGCGGCTTCAGCTTTCAGCACGAGGGGCCGCTGGACATGCGCTATGACCAATTGCAGGAGCTCTCCGCGGCGACCGTCGTCAACACATGGCCGGAGGATGAGCTCACGCGCATCTTCTTGATCTACGGAGACGAGCCAAGGGCGCGCATCGTGACGCGCGCGATTCTGGAGCGACGAAACGCGCAACCATTTGCAACCACCACGGATCTTGCAAATGTGATTGCGGCCGCACTTGGGCGGCGCGGGAAAATCCACCCCGCGACCCGCGCCTTCCAAGCGCTGCGCATTGTGGTGAACGGCGAACTCGACGCACTCGAGACCGTTCTTCCGCAAACAGCGGCTCGGCTTAAACCGGGCGGACGCCTCTGCGTTCTTACGTTCCATTCGCTCGAGGATCGCATCGTAAAGCGATTTCTCCGAGCGCAAACCGCGTTGACCGTTCTCTCCAAGCGGCCCGTGGCCTGTTCCCAGGCCGAGGCCATCCAAAATCCGCGAGCTCGGAGCGCAAAGCTTCGCGCCGCACAAAAACAAAACACAAACGACTTCTATGATCGTTCTCTCAGACATCATTCGATGGAACGCCGGACTCCTGTTGTTCATCGTGGCGTTGGCGGTGGTCTATGTTCTGCAAATTTCCTCGGCGACCATGCAGGGGTACGCCCTACGTGACTTGGAGGTGAGCGTGGGGGAGTTGCAGGTACAGTCCGAGGAGTTACAGATGGCAGTGACAAGTGCCAAGAGTTTGGTGGCGGTTACACAGCGCATGCAGATCTTGGGGTTTGTGGAGCCCGCGCAGGTGGTGTATGTGAATGTAAGCAGTGGCGTAGCGAAGAGGTAACTGGTCTGTCGACCCCTGATGGAGGCAGAGGTCGGGATGCCAGCCGGCTCCCGGAGGAGTGATACCCTCAATGAATGGCATGGGAGTGCCATTCGCGCGCGGTTTCTGTTTCCGCGCGCTCTCGTCCCCCGGTTCGCCGGGGGACTTGTGTTGTGTTATCATAATGCTCACTAGCTTGACGGTCTCTTGCCACATATGTCGCACCGCCCATTTGCATTGTGGAAACCGAGTGAACGCGGTTATGTTTTGATGCTTATCGTGTTGTTTGCGATCGGTTTTTTTATCACTCCGACCATTGTGGACGCGGCTAACCTCTACTGGGTCGGAGGCAACGGAGACAATGTTGGCACCAACGCGAACGATTGGGCAACGATCGACCCCGCCAGTTGTGCCGACGGTACCGGGGATGCTTCCGCCGTTCCCGGTACTGGTGACGTGGCGATTTTTGATGCGGATTGCGATAGTAACGCGACTATCGCCGCGAATTGGAGCGTGGGAGGCGTGAACATGAACAGCGGATACATAGGCACCGTTACGCAAAACGCAGGCGTCACTTATACCATTGGATCAAGTAATTATGTTCAAGCCGGAGGGACGTTTACCGGTGGTGACTTGAAGGTTGACATAAACGGCACGTTCACTCTTTCCGGTGGTGTTTATACAGCCACGAGTGGCACAACGGAAAGCCGTAGTTTCACACATTCAGCTGGTGGAACGTTTGAGCATAGCAGTGGGACATGGAAACTTGATTTTGCCGGTGTGGCGATAGTGATTGACGTCGCGACTTCCGAAACATTCGGTTCGCTTGAGGTCGACGTCGGCGGGTATAATTTGGATCCCACCGATGCAGCCGAGACGCTTGTGGTAACGGGCACCCTCACGTTGACAGACGGAATATTGGATTCCGGGATGACCATCGAAGCGAGGGGTACCACGACAATTGCCGCCACATGGGATGGTGGGGCGGGGACGATTGCTTTAGGGGGTTCAGCGACCTACACAGCCACGATTGCAACCGTAAGTTTTGGGTCGGACTACAACGCCATCACGATTGATAATCCCAACGCAACACTCGAAACATCCGGAACTGCCGGCGCATTCTCATTCACGCACGACTTTACACTGACAAACGGCACGTTCACCAATAGCAACAACAGCGATATCACATTCGTCTCTGGCGTTAGCGATTACCTGCAGTCGGGTGGAACCTTTAACGCCGGATCCGGTGGCTCCACTGTTGACGTGGTTTTCAACAAATCCTTTCTTTTGACCGGCGGTACGTTCAACGGACAGGGTACGTCAATACGGCATGGTTCGAGTAGCACGTTTGAGATCCAAGGAGGCACGTACAATGCGACAACCGCGACCACGACACATCTGACGAGCTTCACCCACACGGTTGGAGGCACCTTTGCGCATAGCAGCGGGACGTGGGATTTCGCGTCCGGCGGTTCATCTGCAACCATCAACGTTATCACCAGTGAAACATTTGGCGCGGTGACCATTAGCAAAGCGGGATATAGCATGACGATTACATCCGGAGATACGATCGTGGTGACGGGAGCGCTTATTCTTGGAGATATAGTTTTGAGTTCAGGTACGATTGAGGCGCAGGGGGACGTAACGGTGCAATCCACGTTGGATGCGGGAAGCACGACGGCTCTTACGTTTAGTGGAAGTGGAACGCAGAGCTTTGATCTCACAGGGGCAACGGCTTTGTTTGATAGTGATATCACGGTGAATAAATCCGGTGGGCAAGTGAATCTGGCTTCCGCACTGGTCATGAACGCAGCCGATCAAGACTTGACCATTGTAGAGGGGACATTTGATCTTGCCGGACAAAACTTAACCGTGAATGGTTCAACGGGAGATTTGAATGTGGAAAGCGGTGGAACGCTTCAGTTGCAGGGTGGGGAGACATTGACACTCAACTCTAATGAGCCGACGCTCGATGCGGGAAGCACGCTTTCTTACGACGGGACATCTGGACCGTATACGATCAAGGATTTTACTTATACCAACGCAACACTTGCGTTGAATGGCGCTTCTACATTCAACGCGGGCGCGACCGAAACGGTTACCGGTCTCACGATCGCCTCCGGAGCGACTTTTGATCTCACAGGGCAGACATTTACCGTATCAAGTACATTCAGTAATGAGGGCACCTTTGTCTTGAACGGGGACGAGACGCTTACTCTTACACCCGGCAATGATACAAATTCCGGGCTTGTGAAATATGAGAGTGCGGTGACGGCCACGGGCCTTTTAGTTGGAAATACCTACTATGATCTCGAGATTGCGGGTGCGGCGTTGACCCTTAATGCCACGTTGGACGTGAACCGAAATCTCACGATTTCTTCCGGCTCACTTCTTGCAAGTGCCAATGCGATAACACTTGGAGGGAATTGGACAAATTCCGGAACATTTACTCATGGGAATAATACGGTGACGCTTGATGGAACGAACCAAACGCTCAATGCCGGTACGGCCGGGACGCTCACGTTTTACGATCTTATCAAAAACGTCACGGCCGCCGCGCAACTCACGCTTGACGACGACGACACGTTCACCATCTCAAACGATCTCACGTGGACGGGGCAGTCGGGACAGCTCCTCACGGTGCGGACGGATGTGGACGACACGCCTGCGGACATGTCGGTCGTGGGAACGGTAACCGTTTCGTATCTTTCCGTGCGTGACCTCAACAACACGGGAACCACGATCGCCTGCATGACGGGGTGCACCAACGGCGGCGGCAATACGGGATGGATTTTTGCGTCGAGCGCGACGCCTTCCTCGATCACCTATCAGGATAACGACAGCAATGGAACGGTGGATCGTGTCGTCATTGACTTTGGCGCGGCGGTGACGTTGACCGGCACGGTGGCGAGCACGCGTTTAACGTGGGTCAGCTCGAGTGGCGCAAACGGATTTGCTGGTTCGCTTTCCGGCAATGCGTCCGTCGAAGAAGGCGACGTGGTGGTGATGATTTCAAGCACGGAGGCCGACGAAACGGGACATACAACACAGCCCACGCTCGCGTACAGTGACAACTCGGACGACGTGACGAATTATATCGCTGACGGAAGCGGGGACATCATTCAGACGTTTACGGCCACAAATGTTTCCGATGGGGCTAAGCCGCGCGCCAAAACGGCTACCTTTTACGATGCGGCTTCTTCCGACGGGA
>CAZWSS010000038.1:0-8390 GCA_964636795.1 uncultured Gammaproteobacteria bacterium | reverse complement strand
CGCAGATTGCTACAGAGGCGCGATCGCTCTTTGAGACGCACCGGCCGAGTAAGCTCGTGATCGAAAAACTTTTGTTTACAAAAAATCAGACCACGGGGCTGGCCGTGGCCGAAGCGCGCGGGGTGGTGCTAGCCATCGCTGGTGCTTTTGACTGCCCCGTGGAGGAGGTCGGCCCAAAGCAAGTAAAGGTGGCCGTGACGGGCTACGGCAATGCGGAGAAGCGACAGGTGCAAGAGATGGTCAAGCGCCTCCTTGAGCTCAAAGATGTTCCCAAGCCCGACGATGCTGCGGATGCCTGTGCCGTGGCGATCGCAGGATCCGACCGAATCCATATCCACTGAAAAAAGTCAGAAACTTGTGAATGGAGCTAAGAACGAGTTTAAATTCACAGGTTTTACACCCGGTGCCTGGGGCGGTGGGGTTTGGGAGGCAGGGCGCCAACGGCCGGGCGGGGGTAGTGCGCCACGAAGAGTTGGTAGACAATCCAGGTGAGGAAAATAAGGAATCCTCCGACGGCGATGGTCCATGAAGGGCCGATCACACCGTAAAGTATCCCGGCTACAACTGGACCGATCGCCCATCCAAGATCGGATGAGAGGTTGATGATGCCAGCGAGCAGACCATCGTGCGCGTGTTCGCGATCCAGTGCGTGGAGCCATGACCATAGGGAGATGCTCGCCATCTCGTCGCCGGTGGTTGCCAAGAATCCAAAGAGCAAAAACAGCCATCCGAAGTTGAACCCAATCAGTACTCCGGTCACGGAGAACAAGAGAAGCCCAAAGAAGATCAGCGATCGCTTGTTGCCACGATCGGCTAGGTTACCCAGTGTAAACCCCAGCACGACGATGGCAAAGTCAAAGATCCCCAGGCTGATACTCATCAGGCCACTGTTGGCTTGGTGAGCGATCACCAACGGGACGACGAACCAGACAATTCCGTAGAAGATGGAGGAGGCAAGGGTCAGCAAGAGGAGGGTGGTGCTGGCCGGATTCAGTCGCCCAAGGACTGCGAGGGTCTCGTGCAGGGGTTTACGGCGAATATAATAGTGGTGCGTGGAGATTTTTTGCGTTGCTTGGCGCAGCGGTTTGTCCTGGGGGCAGAAGAAGAGAGCAACGAGAGCCAAGGCGATGGTGCCAAAGACGATCAGTCCCATAGAGGGGACATCGATCCCTAAGATCCAACCCAAGATGGCGCTTGAGAGCACTACGCCAACGGACGAGAAGATGTCCCGGAAGGAAAAGAAGGTACCGGCGTGGCGCGCGGGCGCCTGGGAGAGCATGTAGGCGTTGACGCCCGGGCCGAAGAAGAGCCACCCAAAGGTTGCCAAGAGCACACTCGTAATGAAGGAGAGAGCGGTGAGGTGCAGGAGGAGCGCAGCACCCGCGAGCAGGAACACCGCGCTGGTGATTTTGAGGAAGCGCAGGTAGCCAAAACGGTCGAGCAGCCGGCCGGCGGGAACGTCCAGGAGCAGTTGGACCATGGAGCCCGCGCCCATCACGGCGCCCACCGCCCACAGTGGGAGCACCATTTCGCCAAGTGGCGCAAGGAGCGTGTAGTGCAGCGAACCGCCGAATTTGTAAAAAACAAGAAACACCCAAAACGGCGCAAAGGTGAGAAAAAGATGTTTGATGCGGGTCACGGCTCCTCCTTGTGGATGCGGACAGTATACCAGAAGGTATGCGTAGGATTTTGGTGCTCGTGGTATCGAAACAGTGTAGGAACGTGGCACGAAACGTCCATTTCGAGGGTCAGTATGATCGTTTCCATAAACTCAGCGGCCGCTGAAGATATGGAAACAGTGCTGTGTCTCATTACATGTCTTTTACGTCCACTTCTTTGCAGATGCATGTTTCATACTTTCAGTGGCCGCTGAAAGTATGAAACATGCATGAGATCGCAATCATGCCCTTCGACTTCGCCACTCGACAAGCTCGGGGCTTCGCTCATGGCACAAAAACACCCCTCTTCGGAGGGGTGTTTTTGTGGAGCGGGTAGAGGGAGTCGAACCCTCATCTCAACCTTGGAAGGGTCGCATAATAGCCGCTATACGATACCCGCGGATTGGCGGCACTATAGCAAGGGGAAGGGATCCAATCAAGCGGCGCCCTCGCGCGGCGCCATCGAATGGCGTACCATAGGAGCACATATGTCTGATACCCTTCACGCTAAGTCCACCCCACGGGACGTGTTTCTTTATCTCCTCGTGACGGTGGCGCTCTATGCCATTGCGGTCTCTGCCATCTCGCTGCTCTTTCAGTACGTCAACACCTTCTTCCCTGACCCGTTGACGGACTATTACTATTCCATCAACGATACGCTACGCCGCGTGCTGTCGATTTTGATCATCGTCACGCCGGTTTACGCGTGGATCTTGCACTTTCTCAACAAGGACTTGTTGGCCCCCCCCGAGAAGCACACCCTGGGCATCCGCCGCTGGTTGGTGCACCTTACCCTGTTCATCTCCGGGGTGACCATCATCATCGACTTGGTAACCTTGGTCTACAACTTCTTGGGCGGCGACCTCACCGCGCGTTTCTTTTTGAAGATCGCGGCTGTGCTGGTGGTGGCTACTGCAGTGTTTGCCTACTACATCTGGGATATTCGCCGCGACGCAGTGGCGATGACAAAGCAGATGCGCATCCTCGGCACGGCGGCACTTGTGGTCGTCGCGGGGCTTGTGATAGGTGGATTCTTCCTGGGCGATTCGCCTAAAGAGGCGCGCGCTCGACGCTTGGACGATCGGCGCGTGCAGGATCTCTGGTCAGTGCAAAGCACGGTGGAGTCCTACTGGGGCTTAAAGCAAGAGCTACCCGAGACGCTTGCGCAGGCATCAGAATTTTACAGCAGCATTACATCTGATCCCGGGTCTGGCGCGCCCTACGAATATCGAGTGATATCGGAAACAGACTACGAGCTCTGCACCACGTTCACCAACCAGGCCGATGCGTATGGCGGGATCAGCCGCCCCTATCCTATCGCCGAGGGACAGTTTGTGCGCGACTTTTCGGGGCACGTCCAGGGCCGCGATTGCTTTGAGCGTAGCATTAGTCACCTCATCCCCGAGAAGAAATAGTTGATCCTCCAACAAACGGGCCGCTCACGTGGCTTGTTTTGCTGTGTTGGTACGTTTTACTCCAACCTTCGTATCAATGAAAATGGTGGAATCCTGGGCATCGATCACCATAGATACACCGCCGTCCCTTGTGCGATAGCTCCCTTGCCCTTCAAGAACGAGAG
The DNA here is from genome assembly GCA_964636795.1 of uncultured Gammaproteobacteria bacterium. Classification (GTDB taxonomy): domain Bacteria; phylum Patescibacteriota; class Patescibacteriia; order UBA9934; family UBA11717; genus UBA11717. The sequence continues at coordinate 5,153 of CAZWSS010000038.1, read as the reverse complement.
AGAGTGTGTCTCGGGGTCGCTCCATTTTTCCGCGAGCGACCATTTGTTTGGTCCTTGCGTCAACCATGAGCGTGTACATATCCATTGGAATCTGACGTACGGAATCCACCGCTACGCCAAGATCGGCAATCGCCCGAGCAAGATCGTCCGGTGACACATTGATGCCGCTCACAATCTGCGCGTGATATCCACGTACATCAGCGGGCAGCAGTTGTTGCAACTCCTCCGTTGTGTAAGGGAAGTCGGCATCCGTACCGCCGGCATAGGTCTTTGGTGGGAGGTGGGCAAAGACCGTTTCTTGCCTCGGGGTGCCATCTTCTTCTACTGGATAGAGCACAATGGCAGCGCATGAGGAGAAGTCGGGACTGATGACGTCACGTTCCGTTTGTACGGCCTGACGCTCATAGGCCAAGAGAGGTTGGTCGGGGTGTTCGGGCTTCGTGTCGCGATGTGAAGTAAACTCCTTATTCAATGGTGCCAAGGTATCGTGAGGGGGGAGACCTTCGCCGATGGCTTGCATCATCCGCTGCTCAGTCTCACTAGGTGTGCGGTTTCCATGGGTGAGCTGTTCGTCATACTCCCGGGTGAGAGCAGCGAGTTGCTCTGCGCGGAATGCTCTGCGCTCGGACGTGTAGTCGGCCATTTCATCATCAAAGTCCTCACGCGCTATATAGGTGTCGCGCTGTTGCCCAGACAATCCCATCGCTTCTTCAATCGCGTCATCCATGGCATGCAGTTCGTCGGTAATCTGCTTGAGCTCATGGGCTTCTGTCGGGTTGTCTCCTTTTTCCAGAGCTACCATTCGCCGAACGGCAGCCATATAGTGCCGTCGATCTACATTCGGAACCTGCAGCATATTACCAGCCCAGTCCAGCGCATGCATAAGATCAATGGCGGCGAGTATGCGACGATCCAGCCCCGCTTCTTCGGGGGGGCGTTCTTCACTGCGCCAACGCTTGTACAGTTGCAAAACTTTGACGACTCCCGGGCTCAACTCTCCCAATCGAATATGTTCTCTGTGGGGCTGTTCAACAGTGATCCGCGACGAGTTGTCCCATTGTTCAAATGTATCGAAATGTCGATCTACTACCTCGCGCGCGAGGGATTGGAATCGGCTCTTTGTGGGCGAAGCGTCTGTGCTGTCTACGCGCCTGTCATCGTAGCGGAGGCCGGGCGTATCGGCGCTTTTCTTGGTGAGGCCGTTCTGCTCCTTCCACGCTCGCAGCGCCTCGGATGGGTCCCCGGTATAGAACACCACCTTGGATGGTTTGCGGTCGGGGTGATCTTGGAAGTACCGTTCCCAATAGGTTTGGGAGGGAATGGTCTCCTGCGCTTCGGCAAGGGAGTGACCGAGCCCCTGCATGGTTTCGTTACGCTCATGCGGGTACTCGTCCGGTCGATTTTGCCGTGCTGAAAAAAGGAATTGACCTTTCTCGGCAAGCACGTCCGTGAGTCGCTCGTCTGGCGAAATGTGTTCTTTAAGATAAGCGCGATAGCGTGCGTCAAGAGCGTCTTGCTCGTTCTTACGCTGTTCCCACGGAAGATCTCTGATGCGGTTTTCTTCGGTCCTAAGCCAATCGAGTGCACCCTGAAACGCTTCCGAATCGATCGCAGTGTCCACGGCCGCCATCAAGGTGGTGTCCGGCATGGGTTGATATTCCTCGGAGAGGGCATAGCGCGAGCCGGTCCGAGCATCCACGCGCGCATCGGCAGGCAGAAACACGATCCCGGCATCAATAGGCACGCCTTCTTGCTCCTTTCCCCATACCCACAGATCATTGCGATCCGAATCCTCTGATGCCTCGGTCAAGCCTTGCCCATGATAGCCGCCAAATTGATATTCGGCGGCGATGAGTGCAGAAGGGAATACTATAAAGACTTCGTTGCCGCGCTCGGTGCCGTAGGCGCTATCGGCAACCTGCTCTGCGGCAAAGTGTACGGCACTGTGGTCGGCGAATGAATTCCATCCTGTCTCTCCGGACACCTCGTCAATCTTGGCGTGGGCCTCTTCTGCGGTTTGGGTACCGTCCAGCCCGATCTCTTTTGCAATATAGGCATCTGCATTCGCTTGATCCAGTTTGACGCCGATACCCGACTTAAGCCGCTTCGACTCCAACACCTGGTCAAACCCGTTGTGATACTCAAACAAGCCGCCCTGATGGAATCGGTCAAAGTGGTCGCGTACGCCGCGACGGCTCACGTGAGTGACCATCTCGGAAGGGAAGCGACGCAACAGATCCACATAGCTTTCCAAGTCGAGCGTAGAGAGATGCTCGGCGGTAAAGTTGGTGTCCACGGCCTCCCAGTCTACGTCTATGTTTTGCCACCGTGCGCGCTCTTGCTGGTAGTAGTCGGTCATCATGTCTTGCGGCTTGGCGGCTTGCTCTTGCGCACTCGTGAGCTCCGAGAGGGCGGCGGATTTCTCCTCTCGCTCGCGGCTAAGTTGCTGGCGCTGTCCCTCAAGGCCGGCCTCGGTCTCAAAAAGGCCTTGGATCTCTTGGCGCAAACGTTGTTGTTCTCCGTGATGCCACACACGAGAAAACCAGCTCTTGGAGAGCTCATCCAGCTGTGTGCGAGCGATCTCGATGGCCGCGGCGGTTTCTTGAAGTGAGCGCTCAAGCTCGCGAGCGCGTTCGCTATGGGAGGCCTCGATCCACTCCGTGAGTTCCGCAATTTGCTCGCGATGTTCCCGTGATTCGTGGCGGGCAGAGCGGATCTCGGCAGCTACGCGGGCTCGTTCTTCCGGCGCGCCCGGCCGCTCCTTGGCCTGTTGTCTAAGAAAGGCAGAGGGCTTTTCCATGAAGGAAGTATAGCACGCGGTAGGGTTCATGGGACCCATATGACATATAGCTAGATATACCACATGTGATATACTCGCTTTGCTTCCCCCTGAACCATGATTCATGAACCCATGAACCTCGAACAGAAAAAAATAGGCCGGTTCATTGCCTCGCTTCGCAAAGAGCGGGGGCTCACCCAGGCCGATGTGGCGCGGCAGCTCAAGACAAGTCAGAGCGCCGTGGCGCGGATCGAACGGGGCGAGCAGAACTTGAGCGTGGCCATGCTCAAGAAGATCAGCCAGATTTTGCACCGGCCCATTATGCAGCTCTCCTCGGGCGCCATGAACTTCAAAATCCAAGGCGGCAAGGCGCTCAAGGGTACGGTGACCATGAGCACATCAAAAAATGCGGCCGTGGGGCTGCTCGCGGCGTGCCTGCTCAACAAAGGTGTCACCACATTGGAGCGCGTGCCGCGGATCGAAGAGGTCAATCGGCTTATCGAAGTCCTGCAAAGCATCGGAGTCAAGGTGGAATGGCTCAAAGAGAACAATCTGCGTCTCACGCCACCGGCCACCATCAACTGGAAGGGGCTGAACGTCACTGCGGCTACCAAGACGCGCAGCATCATTATGTTTATGGGGCCGTTGATGCACCTCATGAAGCGGTTCAGCATTCCCTACGCCGGCGGGTGCAAGCTTGGCACGCGCACGGTGCGCCCGCATCTCTATGCCCTGGAGGCGATGGGGGCGCAGATCACCGTCAAAGATGATCGCTATGAGGTGACGGTTCCAAAGCGCCACGCCGCCGAGGTTGTCTTGTACGAGTCCGGCGACACGGTTACGGAGAATGCACTCATGGCGGCGTCAAAAATCGATGGTACGACCGTGATCAAGTACGCTTCTTCCAACTACATGGTGCAAGACCTGTGCTTCTTTTTGGAAGAATTGGGGGTGAAGATTGATGGCGTAGGCACCACCACGCTGGTGGTCACCGGCGAGCCTGAGATCAACGTGGATGTGACGTATGCGCCGTCGGAAGACCCCATTGAGGCCATGTCGTTCTTGGCGGCGGCGATTGTGACCGATTCGTCGATCATGCTCAAGCGTTGCCCGATCGACTTCCTCGAGCTCGAACTTCTGCACTTGGAAAAAATGGGATTGCGCTACGAAGTTAAAAAGAAGTACCTGGCGCGCAACGGGCAAACGCAGCTCGTTGATCTGCAAACGGCTCCTTCCAAGCTCCATGCCCTCAAAGACAGCATCCATTCGCGTCCGTACCCGGGCATCAACGCGGACAACCTGCCGTTCTTTGTGTTGATCGCCTCCGTGGCCGAGGGGCGAACGTTGATCCACGATTGGATGTATGACAACCGCGCCATTTACTACACCGAGCTCAACAAAGTTGGCGGGCGCGTGACGCTCTTGGATATTCACCGAGTCCATGTGGATGGTCCGGCTGATTTTCAACCCGCAGAAGTGGTTACGCCCCCCGCCCTTCGACCAGCCATGTTGATCTTGCTCGCGATGCTTGCGGCAAAAGGCACATCGATCCTCCGCAACGTCTACTCCATCAATCGCGGCTATGAAGACATCACGAAAAAATTGAAAGCCATCGGCGCACGGATAGAGGTAGTGCAGGAGATTTAAAAAATTACGAGCGAGCCGCTGTAGCGGGTCGCTCGTTTGTGAGGGTCGTGGCGCCTGCTCTAGAACGGGCGGGCTACGACCTTGTAGACGAGTTCGAAGTAGAGGCCGTCGAACTCGTCTGGGCTGTACGTCGGGATCTCCGGCGGTTCCCCCTCCCCCTCGGTGTAGCCGAACTCATCGGCAGCCACCGCCGCCCGGATGATCGCGGCCACCTTCTGCCCGGCTTCGGACACCGCGCCGCCCTCGAACTCACAGAGGCTGTACTCGAGCCCGAAGGGTTCGCCCACCGCGCGCAGCATCTCCTCGATGGTGACCGCCACGTAGATGAGGTCCTCGAGCTTGGGGTAGAAGGCACTCATGGCGATCAGGCGCTTGTCTTCGAGAACCATGTTCTTGCGCTCGCCGATCTTGCTCATCCGGTAGATCATGCATCCGCTGCTGACACGGATCTCCTCTCCGATCTGGAGTCCATTCAGGTAGCCATGCGCAACTCGCACTTTCATGGGTTTCTCCTCGCTGCTCTCGGCAGCATGGGGTTTGCGCCACTTTATCTGTGTTGTGGGGCTCTGTCAACAAAATGCAAAACCCTCCCACGCGGGAGGATTTTGGTGGTGCCGCCAGCCTTGTCAAACAAGGTCAATATAGCACGACATTGCTTGTGGTCAAGCACTTCGCTGTAGATACAAATAAAGGTTACCGAAACTCTCCGGGTAGATACTAATTCGGT
>CAZWSS010000037.1:0-8608 GCA_964636795.1 uncultured Gammaproteobacteria bacterium | reverse complement strand
TGGCTACGACGAGATTCACTCGTTAGCCGGCAACGACGGGATCCGTGAGCTTGGGTATATGAGTCCGGAGGACGCGGCGGCGATCATCTCGGGCGCAAAGGCCTTTGTGTTCCCCACAAAAAAAGAGGGCTTTGGGATGCCTATCGTGGAGGCCATGGCGGTGGGGGTGCCGGTGATTTGCTCGGACTTGGCGGTGCTGCGGGAGGTGGGAGGCAACGTGCCGATCTTTGTGGATCGCGCGAGCGAAGCGGCATGGCATCGGGCGTTTGATGAGGTGTGGCACCAGACTCAACGCGACCGTGTGGTTCATGGCATGGAGCGGGCAAAACGGTTCTCTTGGGAGGCGGCGGCGCGTGCGACACTGGATGTGCTATGCAACATTTAATAGACCTGTTGCAAACGGCGGGACTGTCCGAACGGGAGGCGCGCGTGTACCTCTCGGCGCTCGCATTAGGGTCGGCCACCGCACAGGAGATTGCCCAGGGGGCACAGATTGTCCGTTCCACCGCCTACCATGTGATCGAAGGTCTCACGGAGATGGGGCTGCTAACTTCGGTGGAGCGCGACGGTCGCCCTGTGTTTTCGGCCGAGCCGCCGGATGCCATCTTGGAGATGCTCAAACATCGTGTCGAGGAATTGGGTCGGCGCATGAGTGTGGTGGAAGAGGCGCTGCCCGAGTTGATGGCGCTCGAGAAGCGGCAAGAACAGCGCCCGCGGATGTTTATGTTTGAAGGGAAGGAAGGCATCCAACGGTTGGCGCGCCGCTACGAAGAAGCCACGGGAGAATTCTTTGAAATTGTTCCCTACGAGGCGCTTACCAAGATGCTCGATGAGGAAGAGTTTTCGGCGCACAAGGAGCGGTTGACGCATAACCGGATTCGCGGACGGATCTTGATCGTGGCCAACGAACCACCGATGGAATACATGCGTACGTTGCATCAACGCCACGGATGGGAGGTGCGTTACCTGCCGGCTTCACAGGCACCGCTCTCCGGACACGTGAGCGTCAAAGGACACGAGATCTACGGCGTGGTGTATGAAGGGCTACCGGTGGGAGTCGTGATTGAAAACCCCGCCTTGGCGGGTGCGCTGCGCATGGTCTTTGACCTTGCTTGGCAAGCTGCGCCCAAGGAGATCGGGTTTGGAAACTAAAAATCGCTCGCACGGTTCTGGGGCGGGGCCGAGTGACTTGCAAGCAAGTGTCGGCCATGGATGCCGGGTGTGTGCACCGCGGTGAGGGTAAACCCAGCACGGGCACTTGGCATCCGCACGCATCGAGCATCGCCAGTGGGAAACCCAGTGGTAAGGCAGCGGCGCGTGTGTTCCTCCCAGAACTCTGCGAGCGATGAAAAGAACCGTGTCTTGTACCTGTTTTTGGAGGTTTTGTCAATAGAAAGGCACTGTTTTGCGGCCAACCTTGGCCTCAATCACACAAATACGTCGGCCGTGAACTTTTGTGATTGGTCGGGAGGACCGTGCTATACTTGCCCGATGGAGCAACCGTCCGATCCTTTCGCCTCTCTGATTGGCCACGAGGTGGCGATTGAGGTTTTGCGTGCGATGATTTCTGCCGGGCGGCTGCCGCATGCGTTGGTGCTCTCGGGACCCGGCTCGGTGGGCAAGATGGCGGTGGCCGAAGCGGTCGCACGCGTTGTGCTGGATGCCGATGCCCTCGCGACGCATCCGGAGGTGACCGTGATCGCTTGTATGCCAAGCCCTAAGACGGGCAAGATGCGCGAGCACATCTCGGTGGAGCAGGTGCAGCAAGCACGGGCGCGGTTTTTGCAAACCCCTATGCTCGGCGGCAAGAAGGTGCTAATTGTTGCCGAGGCCGAACGGCTCTCGACCGTGGCGGCAAACGCGCTGCTCAAAACCCTCGAGGAGCCGCGGGGCAGCGCTCACATCATTCTTACGACGGTTGACGCCGACCTTCTGCTGCCCACGCTGCGATCACGCGCGCAGACCCTCCGCTTGCACCCTGTGGCGCGACAGACGATCGTGAACGGACTCGTGGCGCGTGGATGTGAGGAGAAAGAGGCCGATCGCCTCTGTGAATCCTCGCAAGGCCTCCCGGGTGTGGCGGTTCGGTTGTGGAGTGATCCGGAAGCGCGGCAGATTATGGAGGAGCGTCTTGCGCTGGCTCGCGACTGCGTGCGGCCTTCGGTGCACGAACGGGTGCTCGCGGCCAAGCGGCTCATTCCCACCTACAACGCCGACCATGTCAAAACGCGCACCGAATTGTTGGCGCGACTCCGGGTGCTGGAAAGCGTCCTGCGCGACGAACTGCTCTCGCATGGCCGAGGCGCTCCGGCTCTTCACGGCCTCGTCCAACTCCGCCGCGACCTTTCTCAACATCTCAATCCAAAACTTGCTCTTATCCGTTGCATGACCCACGTATGAATCGTACACTCGCTCGCCTCGCGCTTGCCCTCGGTGCCCTCGCGCTCATCGGTCCCGGTTGCCTTTCCTTCCGCGGAGGCGGCAGAGGAGACGTGTTCAGTGTGTGGAAGTCGGTTGATGGCGGCGTGGAGTGGCACATCCGCGCGGCCTACCCAACGCCACAAGGTGTCGGTGATCTTTCGGCCGTGGAGGTCAACGAGTTGGTGATGGATCCTTCCGATCGTTTTACGCTTTATTCAGGATCCATCGCCAACGGGCTTTTGTATACCTATGATGCGGCCGACGGCTGGACGCGACCGCGAGAGAATTACTTGCGCGAGGGGCGCGTTCGAGCCATCGCGGTGGACGCTAACGACAAGTGCACGCTCTACGTGTCGCGCGGGCAGAAGCTGGCCAAATCTACCGACTGCGGTCGCACCTTCGACACGGAAGTTTACGTGGATCCGCGTTCAGACGTGGTTATCACGGATGTGGAAGTGGACTGGTTCAACGGCAACACGGTCTACCTGGTGAATTCGGTGGGGGAGGTCATTAAGTCCACCGATGCGGCGGGGTCGTGGACGACTATCTACCGCAAGGGTGGCTTTGCGCGCGACATCGAACTCTCCAACGCCGATAGCCGTGTACTCATCCTCGCGACGGCCAAGAAGGGCATGCATCGCTCGGGCGACGGCGGCCAAACATGGAACGAGGTGCTCAACAACAATCTGGAGGCATACCGAGATCTCGATGGCGTGGAGAACGTCAACGACGTGGGGCAGACCAAGGCGGGTGATGCGCTCTGGGCGTCCACCGAGTATGGACTCATTCGCTCGGGTGACAATGGCCAAACATGGAACACGGTGCCGCTCATCACTCCGCCATCGGGTGTTGGCATCACCGCGTTGGCGGTGGATCCGCGCGATGGCAATCATGTGATGTACGTGACGGGCTCCACCATCTACTCCACCGTCAACGGCGGGACGCGGTGGGAGACCGAGCAGATGCCGGTTGTGGCGCGCGCGTTCCAACTCATCATAGACCCCGAGCAATCGCAAACCGTCTACATGGGGTTGCGCTCCATTGAAGAAATCGAAACGCTGTTCTAAATCGTTTTCTATGCACCCATTTCTTGCCGATAAAAAGCTGTCCTTCCAAAAAGTCGCCGACTTCTTGGCCTCCGAGCTGGCCTCCGTGCGCACCGGCCGCGCCAACACCGCGCTTGTGGAAGGGATTGATGTGGAGGCCTACGGCGCCATGCAGCCCCTCAAAAACGTTGCCTCTATTTCCACCCCCGACGCGCAGACCATCCAAGTGCAACCATGGGATCAGACCTTGGTCAAGGCCGTGGAAAAGGCATTGCTTGAATCCGACATCGGCATGACGCCAACCACCGCGGGCACGGTGATCCGTCTTTCCGTTCCCCCCATGACCGAGGAGACACGCAAGGAAATGGTGAAGGTGGTTGGCAAGCGCGTGGAGGAGGCGCGAATCTCGGTGCGCAAAATGCGCGACGATGTGCGCAAGGAAATTGAAAAGAAGGAAAAGGACAAGTTGATCTCGGAGGACGAGCGCTACCAACTGCAAGAAGAGCTCGATGAGATGGTCGGGGCGGTCAACGAGCAGTTGGAGAAACTTGGCCGCGAAAAGGAAGCCCAAATCATGAACGTGTAGTATGGCTGTGTCCATGGAACAACTCGTGTCCTTGTGCAAGCGCCGCGGCTTTGTATTTCCAAGCTCGGAGATCTACGGTGGGTTTGCCGCCGTATATGATTATGGTCCATTGGGAGTTGAGCTGGTCAATAATATCAAGCGGGCTTGGTGGAAGGCGATGGTGCAGATGCGTGATGATATGGTTGGATTGGATTCGGCGATATTCATGCATCCTAAGATTTGGGAAGCGAGTGGACACGTTGGCGGGTTTTCGGATCCGTTGACGGAGTGCAAGAGCTGCCATACGCGCCATCGTGTGGATCATTTGCTTGGAGGCATCAACATCATCGCAGACGAAAAGATGGATGTGGAGGAGATCAATGCACTCTTCACGGAGCACATGACGAAGATCCACTGTCCGAAATGTGGCAACAGTGATTTTTCCCCGGTCAAGAAATTCAATCTGCTTGTCACGTCAAATCTGGGCAACTTCACTGGGAGCATGGAGAAGGATCCGGTGTATTTGCGGGGTGAGACCTGTCAGGGGATCTATGTGAATTTTCCAAATGTGCTGCAGTCATCCCGTAGGCGTTTACCATTCGGTATCGCGCAGATTGGGAAGGCGTTCCGCAATGAGATCACGGCTCGCCAGTTCGTGATCCGTACGCGTGAGTTTGAGCAGATGGAGATGCAGTACTTCCTTCACCCTGCACGCGAGATGGAGGAGTACGAGAAACTCCGACAAGCGCGTTGGCAGTATTACCTCGACCTTGGCATCAAGCCAGAGAACCTGAAGTGGCACAAGCATGAAAAGCTTGTGTTCTACGCCAAGGAGGCCTACGACATTGAATACAACTTCCCGTTCGGTTTCTGGGAGCTTGAGGGTGTTCATGCGCGAGGGAATTACGACCTTACGCAACACTCAAAGTTCTCTGGTACGGATATGACGTACACGGACCCGATGACGGGCGAGAAGTACCTTCCGCACATTATTGAATCATCCGCCGGTGTTGGTCGTACCCTCCTGGCGGTACTCGCAGAGGCCTACCATGAAGAAGATGTAGAGGGTGAGACCCGTGTGGTGCTCAGACTGCCGAAGGATCTGGCACCGATGAAAGTGACTGTTCTGCCGCTCTCTAGGAAGGAAGAGTTACAGAATCCGGCCAAGAAACTTGCGGCACAGCTCCGCAAACATTGGATGGTGGACTACGACGAAACGCAGTCCATCGGTAAACGCTACCGCCGCCAAGACGAGGTGGGGACGCCCTACTGTGTGACCTTCGACTTTGACTCGCTCTCCGACGGCGCCGTAACGGTTCGCGATCGCGACACCATGGTGCAGGAACGCATCAAGATGGACGAACTGGAGGGCTATCTCGCCGAAAAACTTCAGCCATAGATCCTCCTGAACCAATCAGACCTATGACCCAGCACAAACTTGGCAACGGCATTCGCGTATTTTTGGATCCGGTGGAGGGCACCCAAGCCACCACGGTATTAGCCATGGCCAAGGTGGGGTCGCGCTACGAGCCGCCCGGCTTGAGTGGCGCCTCGCACTTTATTGAACACATGATGTTCAAGGGAACGCGGCAGTACCCCACGCCCGCCGACGTGTCCCGCGCGCTCGATGCGATCGGAGCCGACTTCAACGCCTATACGAGCAAGGAGTACACGGGCTACTACGTCAAAGCCGATTCGGCGCACGAGAAGTTTGCGATAGACATGCTCTACCACATGACGTTTGACGCACTCTACAACCAGGAGGAGATGGATCGCGAGCGCAGGGTGATCATTGAGGAGATTAACATGTACGAGGATACACCCGTGCGTCACATTGACGAGCTGTTGGAGCGGGTGATGTTTAGGGGGAACGCGTTGGCGCGAGACATTGCCGGCACACCCGAGACCATGCGGAGGATGGGGCGGGAGGAGGTGATGTGTTTTCGCGACCGGTACTATGTGCCATCGCGATTGACGATCTCTGTGGCCGGCAAGGTGGACGGGGGGACCATCGCGTGGTTGGAGGCAACGTTTGGGCAAGTGAAGGGAGAGGATGTTGCCGACGGGTACGAGGCGTTTGGGGGGTTTACCGCTTCCAGCGTACCGCCCATTGAGATGCAACAAAAGGCCACCGAGCAGATGCATATTGGCATTGGCTTTCCGGGGGTGAGCTATGGTGACTCGCGGCGCGATGCCATGCGAGTGCTCTCGACGTTGCTTGGCGGTAACATGAGCTCGCGGCTGTTTATGAGTGTGCGCGAGCAGGGAGGGTTGGCGTACAGAATCGTGGCGGATCACTCGGCCTGCGAGGACACGGGAGCGTTGGCGATATTGGCCGGACTCGATAAGACACGACTGTCGGAGGCCATGGATCGGACTTTTGTTGAGATCAATGATCTGGTGGAGAACGGCCCAACCGATGAGGAGGTGGCGCGCAGCAAGGATTTCTTGCGCGGCAAACTCTTGTTGGCCATGGAGGATTCCTCCACCCGGGCCGAGTGGTACGCGCGTCAGGCGTTGTTTCTCGACCATGTCCCATCGCCCGAGGAGCACATTGCACAGATCCGTGCGGTCACCAAGGGGCAGGTGCACGATCTGGCGCGAGAGATCTTTGACCGCTCCCGCATGGGTCTCTCCTACATCGGGTCAGAGACGGATCCGGACGTGATTCGAGCGAGTTTGTAACATGAAAACCATTGTTGCCAATTGGAAGATGAACCTGGGGGTGCGGGAGTCGGCTGCGCTTGCCAAGGGTGTGCTGCGAGTACTGCGTGGATTGCCAACGGTGCCCGAAGTGGTGTTGGCACCTACGTTTCCGGCGCTGTCTTCGGTTGGAAAGATTCTGGCACGCTCAAGGGTGCGCTTGGCGGCACAGACCATGCACGCGCAAGAGGTTGGCGCGTTCACGGGCGACGTGTCGGTAAAGGTGCTCAAGGAGCTGGGCGTGCAGGCGGTGATCATCGGTCACGCCGAGCAGCGGCGCGATCACGGCGAAACCGATCACGGGGTGCATCGAAAAGTGGTGGCGGCTCTCGCGCATGGTCTCGATCCGATCGTGTGCGTGGGCGAGCCCTTGGCCGTGCACGATGCGGGAGAGAGCAACGGGTATGTGCACGATCAACTCCATGTGATCTTCAAAGACATGCGAGTCGATCGTCGCCATCGTCTTTTTGTTGCCTATGAGCCGCTCTGGGCCATCGGAACCGGTCACACACCCACGCTCCATGACATTGAGGCCATGCACGACCATATTCGCGCCACACTTTCCGCGCTTGACATTGCCGATGTGATCGGGCTCTATGGGGGCAGTGTACGGCCGGAGAATACCTACGAACTCCTGCACAGTTCGCATATTGACGGCGTATTGGTGGGGGAGGCCGGCGCCCGTATGTCGTCTTTGACCGAGATCATTCGTATCGCTTCCGAACGCTCATAATATGCTGTTTTGGATTATCCCTCTGGCTCTGCTCGCACTCGCCCTGTGCATCGCCCTGTGGTTTGCGGCGCGCTACTGGGAGCGCGTGGCGGCGTTGGACGTGTCCACCGACCCGTCGCGTGCCAAGAAGGAGCAGAAGGCGGCACTGTTTGCCAAACGCTTGGAGCGCATGGGCAGCGAGCGCGCCAAGGCCGTGAGCGCGGTGGCCGGCAAGGTTGCGCGTGGATCCAAGGGGATCGTCAAGCGATTATATTCGCATGCGCAGGCGCTCGAGCGGCACTACAAGCGACTTCAAAAGGAAGCGTCTGGCGATGTGACGGGCACCATGGAAATGCGCGTGCACCTCAAAGAAGAAGCGGAGGTGCTTATGGAAAAGGGATCGTACGAGGGTGCGGAGCAGCGGTTGATAGAGCTCTTGAGCTTGGACGCCAAGAACCCAAAGGTCTATGAATTGCTTGGGCGCGTGTACATTGCCATGCACCAGTTTGATCAGGCAAGACAGACCTTTGAATACGCCAATACGCTGGCGCCTAAGGATGCGAGCATTGTTGTGAGCTTGGGAGAGTTGCTGTTGCGCGACGGCAAGACGCAAGACGCGGTGGAGGCGTTTGAGCGCGCGGTGGACCTCAAACCCAACAGCCCCAAGTACCTTGATTTTCTCGTGGACTCCAGTATACTTGCCGGCGATCGCAAGCGGGCCATCAAGGGGCTCAAGCTCCTCAAGCACGCCAATCCCGAGAATCAAAAAATTCAGGAGTTCGAGGACAGGGTGCACAATATGCCACTTGCGTGATGGCGGTCGCATGCATGTAGGGATGATGTGGCCGAGTGCGTCAAGTAATATGTTCTACTATACGTATGTGCTCAGGTGCAGCGACAGCCGATTGTATGTTGGTTCCACATCGGATCCGGATCGTCGGTTGCGCGAACATCTTGCTGGAGACGTGACGTCCACACGAACCCGACGGCCAATGGAAATTGTCTACTACGAGGCCTGCAGAACAAAGAAAGCAGCGGAGGCAAGGGAACGGTACTTTAAAACAGGATATGGTAGGCGTTTCCTCTTGGGACGCATAACATAACACGCCGTTGTAGCTCAGTCGGTAGAGCGCATCCATGGTAAGGATGAGGTCTCGGGTT
>CAZWSS010000036.1:0-8687 GCA_964636795.1 uncultured Gammaproteobacteria bacterium | reverse complement strand
CGCGCGAAGATCATGAAGCAGAAGGTGTCGCTTTATGAGGGTAATACGGGATTCAGAAGCGCCTTCTGGGACATGATCGAAACGCTCAAGTCCGGGCAGGAACTTCTCATCATGGGCATTTTTGATATTGACGAGGAATTCCAGGGCATGATTAAAACATTTCACGAAGAGCGTGCGGCGGCAGGTATCCCCTCTCGGATTCTCCTCAACGCCCACGCAAAAACCGTCGGCGACATGCTCTCGCGTATTGACGTGACGACCGTGCGTTATATGCAACCCGGACTAGTGACGCCGTCGGTGTTTTTTGTCTATGCGGGCAAAATAATGATTTCCCTTCCTAACCAACGTACCTTCATTCGGATTGAGAACGAGGAGGCGGCGCAGGCGTTCCGCTCGTACTTCAACACGCTTTGGGATCGCACCACGCAGACGTTCAAGGGCGAAGCTGGAATCAAATCGTTTATGGAGTTCGTTCTTGAAGTGGGTGAACCGGTGAATCTGATCGGAGCGCACTTTCGGTTCAAGGAGATCTATCCGGAACTTTGGGAGGAATGGCATAACCGGCGCGCCAAAAAGAAGATTCGTTTTGATGCAGTAGTTTTGCGAGACGCTGATGCAGTTCAAATGCAAGGTCTTGAACTGGCAGAAACTCGCATAGCTGACGTTGAAGCCTTTCAGAATGTTACGTGGATCTTTGGCAACTACGTGGCCAACATGGTCTGGATCAATCGAGAGGAAACGGTAGTGTTTGTCATCGAGCATGAAGCCGTTGCAGGTCAGCAGAGAGAATACTTTGAGTATTCGTGGAAAAATGGTAATAAAGGAGCATAGCTATGCCCGCCACCAAAAAAAATCTTTTCATCATAGACGGCAACTCGCTGCTGCACCGCGCGTGGCATGCCATTCCGCCTCTCACCACCCGCGACGGCCGTGTGATGAACGCTGTTTACGGCTTTGCGATGGTTTTGGAGAAGCTCAAGGTCAGCGACCACCCCACCCATCTAGCGGTCTGTTGGGATATGGAGGGCGGGACCTTCCGCGACGAGGTCTTTGAGGGCTACAAGGCCGGCCGCGCGGAGAAGGAACAGGAGCTCTACGACCAGATCCCGGTGATTCAAGAGATGCTCGAGGCACATGGCATCGCTTCTTTCGGCATCAAGGGGTTTGAGGCCGACGACCTGATTGCGACCCTTGCCAAAAAGGCGCACGGCAAGGCCAAGGTGGTGATCGTCACCGGTGATCTCGACGCCCTTCAACTCGTGGACGACTTCACCGAGGTGCGATTTTTTGTGAAGGGGCTTTCTCAAACCAAGACGTACGACGCGGCTGCCGTGCAGGAACGCTACGGCTTTGGCCCGGAGCATATTGTGGACTACAAATCGCTTGCGGGCGACAGCTCGGACAACATCCCGGGGGTAAAGGGCGTCGGTGCCAAAACAGCGACCGAGCTTATTCAACGCTTCGGCGGTGTGGGCGACATTTACAAGGCGCTCAAGGTCGGTCGCGTAGCAAAAGAAATGAAGCCAGCCGTGGCGGCGAAGCTCGCGGCCGATGAGAAAGGCGCGCGCATGAGTGCCAAACTCGCAGCGGCGCAATTCAACGCGCTCATCCCCTTTTCTTTTTCCAAGATGACCGTGGACAAGCCCGACACGGAGCGTGTCCGAGCTATGTATCGCGACTTGGAGTTCACATCCCTCCTCCGACGCTTGGACAACGACCGTGCCGTGGACCCTTTGAATACCCCGAATACCAAAATACCAAAATACCCTTCCGGCGATATCGTCGTTGCTGCTGACGGCTCTTCCCTTCCCGACTTCTCCAAGGCGTTCGATGATCCTAAAGCCCTCTACTCATTTGACGTGCGCACCCACGCTGCCGATCTCTTTGGATCGATCGTGACCGCCATCGCCATCTCCGACGGGAGGACATCGTTTGTTTTTAAAACCCCCTCCAAGAAAACCATCGGCGCCATCATTGCTTGGGCAAAGGGTAAGCGCCTGGCTGCGTTTGATCTCAAACGCATCTTTCATGTGCTGGCTGACGAGGGGTTTGCGGCACCCGATGGCACTGATGTGATGGTGGCGAGTTACCTTCTCGGCATCGGCGACCGGCAAAACAGCATGGATTCGGTGCTCTCGTTCCTTGTGGGCTCGCGTGTGCCCGACATGCCCAAGGCCTTTACGAGCGCGGAGGATTATCAAGCGCTGGGCGCCATCGTTTCGCACTTGCACAAGGCGGCCGGGTTGTTGAACGACCACCTGAAAGCCGACGGCATGACCAAGCTCTACGAGGAGATTGAACATCCGCTGATCGCAGTGCTCTATGCCATGGAGCGCAACGGCATCTTGATTGATCGCGAGGCGCTTGGTGGTATGGCCAAGATCATGGATAAGGAGATCACCGTGTTGCAAAAGCGTATTTGGAAGTTGGCCGGTGGCGAGTTCAATATCAATTCTCCTTCCCAGCTGGCGGACGTGCTGTTTGTGAAGTTGCTCTTGCCGATCAAGGGCATCAAGAAAACACAGACCGGCTACTCCACCGCGGCCTCCGAGTTGGAGAAACTGTGGGAGGAGCATGAGGTGGTGCCGTTGCTCTCCGATTACCGCGAACTGACCAAGTTGAAGTCCACATACGTTGATGCGCTGCCGCAGTTGGTGGCCAAGGACGAACGGGTGCATACGTCGTTCAATCAGACCGTGGCGGCGACTGGAAGGTTGTCGAGCTCTGACCCCAACGTGCAAAACATTCCTGTGCGCACGGAGCTGGGGCGAGAAATCCGACGCGCATTTGTGGCGCCCAAGGGGCGACGGCTGCTTTCATTGGACTACTCGCAGATCGAGCTGCGGCTGGCGGCGGCGTTCTCCGGCGACAAAAAGATGCAGTCCGTGTTCAAAAAAGGTGGCGATATTCACCGCTCAACGGCGGCCGAGGTGTTTGGGGTCAGTGAGGACGAGGTGACCAAGGATCAGCGGCGGGCGGCAAAGGTCGTGAACTTTGGCATCATCTATGGTATGGGGCCACGGGCGCTCTCCCGTAGCATTGGGGTGACGTTTGAGGAGGCCAAGGCGTTTATTGAAAAATATTTTGCGGCGTTCCCTACCGTGCGTCGTTACCTCGACGCGTCGCTCGAACAAGCCAAGAAAGAAGGGTATGCGGTGTCCATGTTCGGTCGGCGACGACGGTTGCCGGATTTGAGCTCGGGCATGCAGATGTTGCGCGCGGCAGCGGAGCGTATGGCGGTGAATATGCCGTTGCAAGGGTCGGCGGCGGACATCATGAAAAAGGCGATGGTGGAGGCGCACGAGTGGCTGCGCGGGCGATCGGACGCTCGGCTATTATTGCAAGTGCACGACGAGCTGTTGCTCGAGGTGGACGCGGACGTGGTGGAGGAGATTGCGCGTGCCATCAAGAACATCATGGAGCATGTGGTGAAGCTTGATGTGCCGTTGAACGTGGACGTTGAGGCTGGGAGCAATTGGAGAGATCTGGAGGCGATTGAGGTGTAGAGACTTTGCATGCAAGCCTCCTCCCCTTACGAAGGGGAGGTGCCTGAGCCCCGTCGAAGGGCGGAGGGGACATGCGGGACTGGTTCTTCCTCCTCTTCTCCCGCCTAAAGGGCGGGATTCACTCCCCCTACGTTAGGGGGAGAGGCAGCCCCGAAAACAGAAGAAGAGCGGCACCAGATGGTGTCGCTCTTCGTTCGTTGGGGTTCTGCAGCGCAAGCCTCAAGGAATGACCGATATTGAGACCCCCGGTCAGGGTAAGATAGATGTCAGTAGAGGATGCTGTATGCGAGGCTGAGCTCCTCCGGCCACTGGTCGCTCTTCACGAGCTTCGCCATCGCCTTCCATTTGGGCTTGTCGTAGGTGGAGCTGGCGAGGTCGGACTGAACGTGTGGCATCTTCTCCTGGCCGCGCAGCCAGGAGAGGAACTCATCCCCCACCATGTAGATGTCGTTGGAGGTCATACAGCAGAGGCACAACCTCCGCGCGTGTCCCCAATTCGTGTTGTGGGCCATGGCGGCCAGCATGCTCTGCTGGCTCTCGATGTGGCGCACGCACCACAGGGTGTCCTCGAAGAGGATCTCCACTTCGTACCCGACCTCCTCGAGCTTCTGCCGGGTCGCCTGGTTGTGCTGCTTCATCTCCTTCATCTCCCGATCGAACCGCTTCTCCTCCTCCTTGGCGGCCTCGAGCGCCGTCTCGGCGATACGCATCTCCTTGTTGATGGCCTCTCGCCTGTAGTCGTACCACTCCATGATGCCTCCCTGCCGCATTGCGGCGTTGTAGGTCTGTGGAAGATCCGAGGAATCGTATCTTCGCTTCCTCCTGATCTTGACCTACTTATATCAAAAAAATGGTCTCTTGTCCACGAGTGATATAGCACTATAACTGACAACATAAGGCATAGGTTGACAGAAGTGACAATGAGTGATATATATCATATTGACACTATGGACATTCAAGACGACCTCAAACAACTTGACCTGACCAAGTCGGAGATTGCGGTCTATCTTTCCTTATTGGAATCGGGGCTTTCCGCCCCGCCCCAAGTGGCCAAAAGTACCGGTATTGCCCGTACCAATTGCTACAACGTACTCAATGCCCTCATCGGCAAAGGTCTTGTGGAGGAGCATATTGAGGGGACACGGAAATCGTACTTGGCTCGGGATCCACAGGCATTGATGAATACCATTGAGCGTAGGAAAGAGGTTCTTAGGCGCATTTTGCCGGATTTGCGCGCGCTTCATGTAACACAGAAAAATAAGCCTAAGATTCGGTTTTACGATGGTTGGGAGAGTGTGAAGGAGATTTATCGGCAAGCGGCGCAATCAAAAGAAATATGGGCGATTGGGTCTACAAAACGATTAGTGGATTTGGATGGAAAATTTTTTGGTGAGTTTGAGCAGACGCTCAAGGATCGCGAGGTCGTGCTTCACGATATTCTGACGCCTGGTTCACGTGAGGTTGCCGAAGGGACCACGCGGCCGACCCTCAAAGGACTCTACGATTATGCCTACTTTTCTTCCAACATCGAGGATACGCTCACAGATATATTGGTCTGGGATGACAGCGTGGCATTGATGGCACTCGAAGCGCCAATCTTTGGCACCATCATAACCAATCCGTTGATTGCGCAGTCGTTTCGCGTCATTGGCAAAACGCTTATGAAGGCGCTGAGAGAATAATGCGCGATTGTCAAAGATTTAAAATGCAGTGAGCAAAAGCAAGACGCTCCGCCTCCTCCCCTACATAGGGGAGCCAGGCGAAGCCGGGTCCGGCTCCGCCGGAGTGTCCCGTGCTACGGGACTGAGGGGTACTGTCAGATTCATACCACCCCTATTATTCCCCTCCTACCTTAGGAGGGGAGGCTAGATCACGGAGCGAGAGTGGGGACCTCTGCCATGGTAAACTACTCTCGCTATGGTGATTTTGATCTACGGAGAGGACGGATTGCGCGTGAAGGAGAAGCGGGAGGAGCTGATGCGTGCGTTCAAAGAGAGACACGATCCAAGCGGCATGAACGTGGATAGGTTTGTTGTGCCGGGGCAAGAGGATGCGGCCATTCAGGTGGTGGGGGCAGTGCCGTTTATGGCCAAGCGGCGCATGGTGGTTGTGGAGGGGCTATCCGAGAGCATCACTAAGAAAGATGATGCGGCCACGTGGACAAAGCGATTCATTGGGCGCGGTGATGAGGCGATTGTGGTGCTGGTTGATGGACTTACGATTGAACAGGCAAAGAAAAACAAACTCTATACGGCGCTGCGGGAGGCCGAGAAGGTGCATGAGTATGCCTTTGGTTTGATGAGCGATCGGGAGCTGGAGGCGTTTGTGTGCGAACGAGCCAAGCGGCTTGGCGTGGAGTGGGACGCAGCGGCGGTGCGCGCGATCATAGAGCGTGTGGGCGAAGATAGCTGGCGATTGTCGCAGGAGATACACAAGGTTTCGTCTGCCGTCGAGCGCGACACCGCGGTAGATCGTGTACTCGTGGAAACGATAGTGGTGCCGAGTTACGATGACGCGCTCTTTGCCTTTTTGGACGCGGTGCGGAATGGACAGGACAAGCAGGCCGTGCGGTTGCTCTATCAAGAACTCGACCGTGGCGCATCGGCTGGGCAGCTTTTGATGATGTTGGAACGCGAGGTGCAGTTGCTTTGTGAGCTGCAAGCGTATGTGGCTGTGCATGGTCGCGAGGCAAGCGCCGGCGCGGCGCGAGAACTGGGTGTGCATCCGTTTGTCGTCAAAAAAACGCTGCCACGCGCCATGGCCATCTCCCCCGATCATCTTTCGCGCATGGTAGACGCGGTGCTTACGGCCGAGCGTGGACTCAAGGGCGGAGGCGCGGACGACAAGGCGGCCTTGGAGCAACTCGTTTTGGACCTTCTGGAGGTTGGCAATAAAAAAAGGACACGATGAATCGTGTCTCTACGCGGCGTTGACCTTTTTGTTCAAGCGGGCCTTTTTGCGGCTCGCGTTGTTTTTCTTGATCACGCCTCTCTTTGCTGCCTTGTCGATCAGCTGTTGGGCGGCGGAGAACAACCTAGCGGCTTCCTCTTTCTTCCCCTCTGCTGCCGCGCGGCGGACGAATTCAACGGCGTTTTCCATACTGCGCTTTACGAGTTTGTTGCGCTCGGCCCGGACTTTGCTTTGTCGCAATGCCTTGTGGGCAGCGGCTTTGATGGGCATAGATTCGTAATGAAATAGATAGGTGTAGAGCTCCGACGCTCAAAGAGTGCTGCAAAGGTAGCAAGGGATGGTGTTGGTGTCAACTAGGCGACGCTCGTGATCTCTCCCACGTAGCTCTTGGTCATGCGCGTGCGGATTTCGTCTTCGGAAAATACTCCCTGCGCCAAGATCCACATCAGCTTAACCTCCGTCATGACGTCGGTGAGATCCATACCAGGGATTGCGCCCGCTTCAATCGCCAGGACCGCGCACTCGTCGTTGACCTTCTTGTACGCGTTTCCTCCGAGAAACTTCGTGGAGACCACCACCGGAATTTTATATTCTCGGGTGGTTTTTTGAATGAGAGGGAGGAAAGACAAGGCGCCCTCGGTGGGGACGCTCCCTGCTCCATGGGATTTGAGGATTAACCCCTTGCAGTAGCCGGACTGCACAAGGGATTCGAGCATGTGCGGGTTTTGCCCGGGCGTGAGGTCGATGCTCACAATGTCGGTGCTGAACTGTGGGCGAATATCTGGGTGTTCCTCTGTTGTGTATGTGCGTGCATGCGGATAAAAGTGGATGCCCGTAGAGGAGATAGTGCCGATGTTGGGGAACGCCGGAGAGGAGAAGGCATGAAAGGAGCTCTCACTGACTTTTACGGTGCGGCCGCCGCGCAAAATGACATCGCTAAACACCACCATAACTTCCGCAACATGTTGTTCGGCTGCCACGGTTGCCGTCTTGACGGCATTCTCGAAGTTGAATCGCGCATCGTTCCCGTAGACGGTGAGAGGGAGCTGTGACCCGGTGAGGACAATGGGTTTGGATAGTTTGTCACCAAAAGCCAACGTGAGAGCCGATGCCGTATAGGCGAGTGTGTTGGTGCCGTGGGTCACCACGAAGGCGTCGAACTCGTCGTACCGATTCAAAATGTGCATGGCGATGCGTGTCCAGTCGGGTGCAGCCACGTTTGTACTGTCCTTGTTGGAGAGGATATCCATGCTTATTTCGGCGACCTCTGCCAGATTTGGGAGGCGCGCAAAGATTTCTTCGGGATTCTCTGCAGGTCGCACCACTCCGCGCTGCTCATCCACCACCATGACGATGGTGCCGCCGTACCCGATGACGAGGATTTTTTTCATAGGCTGTTGCGCAATTGGATGGCGAAGGAGATGCGTTCTTGCGGATCGGATCGACGAGCATTCAACACCTCCTGGTGGAAGGCGTCGCGGTTGAATCGGGGCACCACGTGGAGGTGGAAGTGAAACGCATGTTGGTCGCCGGCGGGCTCATTGCTCTGTAGTAAGGTGACTCCATCGCAGTTTCGAACAGTCTTGAGAGTGATCGCGACTTGCTTGGCAAGATTTATGATGCGGTGATTCACCTCATCGGGCATCTCATAGAGATTCTCGAAGTGCTCCACTGGGACAATAATAGGGTGCCCTTCGTTGCCGGTGATGAACTTGGAACTTATGAATCCGAGTGTGAGATCATCACGAAAGAAAATGTCTGCCTGCCGTATCCACGTTGCTTCGGCCTCGATCCCCCTTATGGCGAGACAGATCGGGCACTGGTAGTCGGCTGGTGCGTGGTTATGCATAGCGCTATTTTAGCAGTTTGATCTGGCTGACGCTGCCAGACAGAGTTGTGTATTCACTCGAGACACTATCCATCGCGTTCTTGGCATTGGTGACATGACGGCTCAAGACTCCCAGCTTTTCTCCAAACTTCTCGGTTTCCTTTTGAACGCCTTTGAGGATCTCCCAAATCTGTTGTGCTTGCTCATTGAGGCGTGAGCGTTCGATTCCGATCAACACTGTTTTGAGGAAGTAGGAAAAAATGTTTGGAGAGACCACCAGCACGCGCAGTCCGTCGGCGTAAGCGTGCAGCTCCTCATGTTGCTCGATGATCTCCATGTACACCGCTTCAGCTGGCACATACATGACCGCAAAGTCCACGGTTCCCTCTTGCGGGAGAATGTACTTGGTGGAGATATCGCGAATATGCTTGCGTACCGCGTTG
>CAZWSS010000035.1:0-8723 GCA_964636795.1 uncultured Gammaproteobacteria bacterium | reverse complement strand
TTGCTCAAACCGCTCCAGCTCCTGCGCCAAGGCCGGGTGCGCTTGGAGCCCACCCGATTCCAGAAGCTGCGTGGCAGCTTCTTTTGCTTGAGCGATCAGCACGTGGTCGGAGAGTGAAGCAAACTCAAACTCAGGCATGCCCGACTGGCGCGTACCAAACCGGTCGCCTTCGCCGCGCAATGTAAGGTCGAGCTCCGCCAATGCAAAGCCATCATCCGATCGCACCAACGCCTCCAGTCGCTGCCGCGTGTTGCCGCTCATGCTTGTAGGATGCAAGAAGCATGTTGCTTGTTTCTGTGAACGACGTACCCGTCCGCGCAGCTGATGCAACTGTGCCAGCCCAAACCGCTCGGCACCTTCAATAAAGATCATCGTGGCGTTGGGCACGTTCACGCCGACTTCGATCACCGTGGTGGCAACAAGCACATCAATCTCCCCCGCGCGAAACGCCTCCATGGCGTCGTCTTTTTCTTTGTGGGGCATGCGGCCATGCAATGCGGCAATTCGATAGTGCGACAGCGGCCCATTCTTCAACGATGCCAACAGCTCCTCCACTGACTCGGCCTCGGATATATCCGACTCTTCAATGAACGGGCAGACCACGTAGGCCTGTTCACCGCGTGCGAGCCGCTCGGTCATAAGCGCATACGCCTGCTTGCCTTGGCCGGGACGCAGCAACACGGTTTCTACTTTGCCGCGACCGGGCGGCAGCTCGTCCAAGATGGACACATCCATGTCGCCGTAGAGCGCCATCGCCAACGTGCGCGGGATAGGCGTGGCTGTCATCGAAAGCATGTGGGGAACCCGACCACGATCGTCGGGCTTCATCAGCCGTTGTCGTTGCTCTACTCCAAATCGGTGCTGCTCGTCCACAATCACAAGCGCGAGATTCGGAATCGAGACATCGTTCGTGAACAAGGCATGCGTACCCACGACGATATTCACCCGCCCAACCACGATTGCATCCAGCACCTCTCGTCGCGGCATTGATTCGCCATTGATTGCCTGTTGCGATTGCGTGAGCAGCGCCACCGTCACTCCCTCACCCACCGTATCCCACACCGCCTCCGCCTGCTGCGTCGCTAACAACTCCGTCGGCGCAAGATACACCACTTGATGTCCCCCGTGGGCAATGTGATCAGCCACGAGCGCGGCAACGACCGTCTTCCCTGCTCCCACATCACCCTCCAACAGCCGGTGCATGGGGCGACCCGACTCAATATCTTTCAACATGGCAAACACGGCCTTGCGCTGCGCATCCGTGAGGCCAAACGGGAGGGACGCGATCAACGCCTTGATGCGGTCGAGATCCATGGGCACCGTCACCGCATGCGCCGACAGCATCTCGCGACGCGACCGAACATGCACCAGTTGATGCAACAACAGCTCGCCAAACTTCATGCGCCGCAGCGCGCTCTCAAGCGGCACCACTTCTTCCGGGAAATGCAGCACTGGCACCGCCTCCGGTAACGGCAATAGATTATATCGCTCCACAAGGGCATCGGGAATCCACTCATTGATCTCCGCAGCAGCTTCCATCGCCCGCCGCACCACATTGCGCCTGCCCTTTTGCGTCAGCGCACCCGAGATGGAATACATCGGCACCAAGCGCCCCGTGTGCACCAACGGGGTGGGCCGCCCCAACGATTCAAACTGCGGGTTGACGATCGAGAGGCCGTAGCGCTCGTCCACCTTCCCGGACAAGGAAAGACGGTCGCCCACCTTGAGGGTTTTGACAAGGTAGGGTTGATGGAACCACACGGCTGTGATGCTGCCGGTGGCGTCTTCAATCACCGCCTCAGTGAGCATCATGCGCTTGCGCGGGCTGCGTCGCGATCGGATGGAAACGAGTGTTCCCTGTACCGTCGTAACTTCTCCGGGAACCACATCCGCCATCCCGCGCATCGTGCGAAAGTCCTCGTAGCGAAACGGGAACGCCAAGAGCAGATCACTAACCGTCTCAATCCCAAGCCGAGCATACCCCCGCGCCATGCCCGGCCCCACCCCCGCTAACGTTGTGATGCGATCGTGGAGCATGGGAGCAGTGTATCAAATCGTTTCCACGTTTTCAGCGGCCGCTGAAAGTATGAAACATGAAGCATGGGTTACCAGACCCCCTCTTTGACAAACATCTAACCACACTATATGTTGTAGATGAGCCGCATCGGCGCTCATTGGAGGATCGAATGCGTATTTTTGGTACCAGATTTAGCATCGGCAAGATTGGGCAGACATGCCCGGTGTGCAATGGACGTGGGAGTTGGAAGAAGGACGAGTACGCCGACTGGGGCCTGTCTGGCCGCGATGGAACTTATGCGACTGGTCGCAAGGTCACGGAGTACTGCCCCGCGTGTCATGGCGCAGGGAAGGTGAAGAGCTTCGAGACAAGGCGGCCGACCTGGGACTGCTCAATGTGCGGCGGTAGTGGGAAGGTCACCCACCAACGGTGGAATCTGTACCCGGATGGATCTCGCAAGAGCATCAAATGGGAAAGAGAGGAGCGGTGCCCAGACTGCAAGGGAGCTGGGAAATTCACCGGGAAGCCCGAGTACTACGTCGTACCGCTGGACTGACCGGCATCCTGACCAGACCACGTTCAACCCACATCATGACACACACCCCAACTGGGGCGCTCGTCCATGGTGTGAATTGTTTTTATAAGGAAAATACGATAGTGTTGCAGACGATATGCACGACAAATTCACCAAACCCTACGATTCCAAGGCCACAGAAGAAGGCATCTATGCGCGCTGGGAGGAGAGCGGTTTTTTTGATCCGGACAAGCTCCCCAGGCGCCACAAGAAGCCCTTCACCATCATCATGCCGCCGCCCAACGCCAACGGCCACCTGCACGCTGGGCACTCCTTGTTTATCACCCTCGAGGACATCATGACGCGCTATAAACGACTGCGCGGTTACAAAGCGTTGTGGGTGCCCGGCGCCGACCACGCAGGGTTTGAAACACAGATCGTCTACGAGAAAAAGCTGGAGAAGGAAGGACGGTCGCGGTTTCAGATGGATCCCAAGCAGCTCTACGACGAGATCTACGCCTTCACCATCGAGAACAAAGCGCACATGGAAGCCGAGGTGCGACGCATGGGCGCGTCTTGCGATTGGAGCCGCGAAAAGTTTACTCTCGACCCCGAGGTGGTGAAGGAAGTACAGCGGACATTCGAAAAGATGTACCGTGACAAACTCGTCTTCCGCGGCAAACGCATCATCAACTGGTGTCCCAAGCATCAAACAACGCTCTCGGATGTGGAAACCACCGCCAAAGAAAAGACGGATCCATTTTACTATTTCCAGTACGGTCCGTTCGTCATCGGCACGGCGCGACCCGAAACCAAGTTTGGCGACAAGTACGTGGTGGTGCACCCAAACGACGAGCGGTATGCAGCATTCAAGCACGGCGACACATTTGAAACCGAGTGGATCAACGGCCCCATTACCGCAACCGTCATCAAGGACGAAGCAATCGACATGGCCTTTGGCACCGGCGCCATGACCATTACACCTTGGCACGATGCGATTGACTTTGGCATCGCCGAACGTCACACCCTCCCCCGCGAACAGATCATCGACTTCCATGGCAAGCTGTTGCCGATCGCCGGTGAATTTGCAGGCATGAAGATTGCCGAAGCGCGACCTCTCATGATCGAGAAGCTGCAAGCCAAGGGCCTGATCGTCAAAATCGACGAGGCCTACACGCATAGCGTTCCAGCTTGCTACAAGTGCGACACCGCCATTGAGCCACAGATCATGGATCAGTGGTTCGTGAGCATGAAGCCGCTCGCAAAAAAGGCGCTCAAGGCGGTGGACCAAGGCAAGATTACATTTGTCCCCGACCACTACGAAAAGATTTTCCGCTACTGGATGAACAACACCATTGACTGGAACGTCTCGCGCCAAATTGTTTGGGGCATCCCTATCCCCGCCAAGATTTGCACGGCGTGTAATCACGCATTCCCGGACCTCGACGACGCCATCAACGTGTGTCCCAAGTGCAAGGGTACCGTGCGCAAAGACACCGACACCTTTGACACCTGGTTCTCCTCGGGACAGTGGCCGCTGCTGGTGCTTGGCTACAGCAAAGGAAAAGATTGGAGGCATTTTCACCCCACCGACGTGATGGAAACCGGCCACGACCTCATTTTCAAATGGGTGCCGCGCATGGTGATCTTCAGCTTGTACCTGGAAAAGAAGGTGCCCTTTCACACCGTCTACCTGCACGGGCTGGTGAACGACGCTGCGGGCAAGAAGATGAGCAAGAGCAAGGGGAATGTAATCAACCCGCTGACATTGATCGACACCTACGGCGCCGACGCGCTACGCATGGCCCTCGTAGTGGGTAATGCGCCCGGAACTGACATGGCGCTCGCCGAGAACAAGATCAAGGGCTACAAAAACTTCGCCAACAAAGTGTGGAATATTGCGCGGTTTGTGTTGTCAAATACCGAGAGTGTCGAGGCCGACGAGCGCGAGATCACCTCCGACGCCGATGTCGCCCTCATGAAGGAACTCGATGATCTTATTGCCGACGTCACGCAGGACATGGACGCGCATCGCTATCACCTGGCGTCGGAGAAAATCTACCACTATGTGTGGCATCGCTTTGCCGATCAGGTGATCGAGGAAAGTAAGGCCATCTTAGCCGGTAACGATGCAGCCCTTGCGACCTCACGCAAGCAAACAATTCTCTCCATTCTCAAAACATCGTTGATTCTCCTCCACCCTTTTATGCCATTCATCACCGAGGAAATCTGGTCGGACCTCCCCAACAAAGACACCGATCTGTTGATGGTTGCCCCGTGGCCAATCAAGTAACAAAAACCGCTCGACGATCCGGGCGGTTTTTGTTGGCGGAGAGGGAGGGATTCGAACCCTCGCGGGACTTTCGTCCCCTAACGATTTAGCAAACCGTCCCCTTCAACCACTTGGGTACCTCTCCGTGTTTTGTAGAACAAACGTCTCCAGGGCGCGGCTACAGTAACTGATCGAGAGCGGAAAAGCAACCCATGACTCACGGCATCGCCCGTGATATACTGTCGCCATGAATGAAGCGCGGATGGGAAAAATTCAAGAGCAGATTGATCCTCGCTATGGCGAGTTGTTGATGTACTGGACCATGGAGGAGTACGAGGCATATCAACGCTCGGGGCTTTGGTACGCCATCTTTTCTGTGGTGGCCATCGGCCTCATCCTCTACGCCATCCTGACCTCCAACTATATCTTTGCGGTGTTCTTGGTGCTGGCCGGCATCTTCATGCTCTGGCAGCACATGCGCGACCCGGACGATATTCCGATCGTCATCCTGTCTGCCGGCATGGCCATCGGCAACCACTTTCACGCTTGGGATGACGTGAAGGACTTTGCGATCGCATATGACCCACCTGATGTTCGCAAACTCTATGTGGATTTCATCAAAGACCGCGATCCCTATGTGAGTATCACGTTGCCTGAAGAAATGGACCCCAATGAGCTGCGTGAATTACTGTTGCAGTATGCAAAAGAGAACCCAAAGCGCCGCGAGGAATCCTTGACAGATTACGTTCGCCGGCTGTATAAACTGTAGGATTTTTGCACGCACCCGTAGCTTCGCCCGTTGGGCTTCGGAGAGACAAGCAGATGGATCTCCATCTTCGCTGCGAGAACAATTATGCACCCGTAGCTCAGATGGATAGAGCGCCAGCTTGCGGAGCTGTAGGTCGCACGTTCAAGTCGTGCCGGGTGCACCACAAAAACGCTCACCGTTGGTGGGCGATTTTGTTTGTTTCATACTTTCAGTGGCCGCTGAAAACATGAAGCACAACGTTCTTGATCTTTCAGTCGAAACCCGTATACTCCGTCGCGCACGGAGAGGTGGCCGATCCCGCGTAGCGGGACCCCGCCCCGCGGGGGTGGTTGACGTATATGTACACTGTATATATCTTACAAAGTCAAAAGACGGGGAGATATTATGTTGGGCAGACGTTATCTTTGACCGATCGATTGCAAAGGCATAATAGAGGTCTTGTCAGGTCTACAAAGTCCGGCACTCCTTGGACGGTAGTATTTTCAGAGCCCTGCCAAACAAGAGCTCACGCGCTGCACCGAGAGCGGGAGATTAAATCGTTTAAGGGTGGTATCCTATTCAAGCGTTTGGTAGGAGTGTGGACAGATCAATAATACGGAGAGGTGGCCGAGTGGTTGAAGGCACTGGTCTTGAAAACCAGCAATCCGCAAGGGTTCGCGAGTTCGAATCTCGCCCTCTCCGCCAGTCAAGGAATAATCCAAGTAAGGTAATATTTCGCATATGGATCTGCACACTCGCTGGCCACATCGTTGGCGAAACAAGAAGACGTCCCCATTCAATTCACCAATTCACGGTCTTGGAGTTGTTGCCGACGCAGATATTGATCAAGGAGAGGTCGTGATGGTCTATGGCGGCATCGTGGTGCCGCGGAGCGAGATCGAGGACTATCGTCTTGTCTGTGGACATGCCGGCGTGCAAATTAGCGACGACTTTTTTATGGTCCCCGCCTCGCGCGATGAGCTCGAAGTTCAGGGCATTATCAACCACGCATGCGAACCGAACGTTGGCTTGCGAAGTTCGGTTGAGCTCGTTGCTATAAGAGACATCAAGCAAGGCGAGGAAGTTTTCTTGGATTATGCATTCATGGAGACATTCTTTGAACCATTCGACTGCAGCTGTGGGAACGCTGCATGCCGAAAAAAGATCACGGCCGATGGCTGGCAGTTGCAGGATATGCAAAAGCAATACCGAAACTACTTTTCGCCCTACCTCAAAGCCAGAATTGCTGACATGTGATCCGGACAAAAAGAATCATCGAGAGCCGAATGGCTCTTTCTTTGGATCAATCGCCTCTCGCCAACGCCAGCCCCCACACCACTTCGGCTCCGGCGACTTTGAGCTCTCGCGCCGCGGAGCGCATCGTTGCCCCCGTGGTGTAGACATCGTCCACCAAAATGATGTGGCTGGGTACGTCCGTCACCATCACAGAGAACAGCTTCTTCTCGCCGCGCTGCTCTCTTTGATCACGTTTTTTGATCTTCGCCTGGGGCGTGAATACAAATCGAGTGCGTACGAGGACATCATGGCGCACCGGTACCCCAAGCTCGTAGCCAACCATGCCGGCCAACACCGCGGCTTGATCGAATCCTCTTTGTCGCCGCTTGAGGGGATGCAATGACAACGGGATGATTGTCCACGGATGGGTGGGCACTGGCTGTGCTTGATTGACCCACTGCGCCAGCACGGATTCAATGTAGGGCTCGGCTTCACGGATGAACCGATACTTCCACGCGCCAATCAATAAACGGATATTGGGGTTGGCATACCACGCGGCCGCCACGGTGCCATCCAGCACGTCACCCACATGGCGATGGCAGGAGCGACCATGGGGCGTGGCGCGATCACAGGATGGACAGTGCTGCTCAAAACGACACAAAAACCCCGCGCGACAGGCGGAGCACCACAGCTCGCCCTCACGCCGGCACGCGATACACTGCAGGGGGAAACAGGCGTCGCGCAGTCCTTTGAGGAATGCGCCGATCATGTCGCGTCTACTTCCACGCAAACGCGCTCACCAGCCACGCTTCGCCCCGTTTCTCCACTGTGACATCCGCTTTTTGATATTCGATGGTGGCGTTGGCGCGGTTCCCGGCAGCTACCTCGTGCTGTACCGAGACCAGGAAATTGATGCGCCCCTCCACCTCGCTCCCGCCCGTTTGCTCCACCGAGAGTACCCGTGTGGTGCGACCGCGGTATTCGGTCCCATCGGGGACAGGGGTGACCATCGCCGCCAATGTTGCGTAGTATTCAGGAGTGGAAAGCGCCTGCACTTCCTCAATGTTGGTGAAAGCCACATCGCTCGAATACGTTCCGAAGCGCTCCACGAATGTTCCCGCTACCGTCTTTGCGCTTGCCACCGCAGGCGTAACCGGCACAACAGTTGACGGCGCCGATTCGCGAATCTCTTGCGCCGGGAGCGACTCCTGCACCTCAGGTGCCATCATCTCCTTCCCCGGCCGACGGAACAGCAGCAAAATCAACAGCAGCGCGACCAACAAGATAATAATGGCCAGCGCTCCCACCACCCAATTGCGACGTTGTTGCGGCGTCATCATAGAAGCTCCGGTTAGCTTTTGAGTGATTGAACCAGGTTTTGCCCTTCTTCAGCGATCTCGGCCTCGATTTCTTTCTTGGCCTCCACGGTATCAACAATCCCCGCCTTCGCCGCCTCCTGTTCCGCGTGCTCCTGTTCAAACGCGCGGCGCTGCTGCTCAAGCTCAAGGAGCTGTTGCGGGTTGGTGGTGACCAACTTGTCCTCGGCGTAACTTGCAACGATTTGAATGGCCGCGTGCTTGTTGCCCGCAAAGAAAATCCCCTGCCCCACGCCCGACTCCAACAGCAAGTACTTTTCCGCGTCGGTAAGGTTGAACGTTTTTTGCACCAAGTCGGCTGCCGCCGGAGATTGCTTCATCAAGAGTTGCAAACTGGAGTTGTTCACAATGGCCTGTCCGTAAGGTGAGCTCAAAAAGTCGTTCACGTCCTGGGTGATGGTCTGCACGCCCAAGAAATACTTGCGCGCACGTTTGACAATGGAAAACATGAACCGCGCCGAGTCCTCATGCTGCATGAGCCACCACGCCTCATCAATCACCAGCAACCGCTTTTTTCGCTCCGAGCGCACCACGTTCCAAATGTAGGCAATGATGTTGTA
>CAZWSS010000034.1:0-8913 GCA_964636795.1 uncultured Gammaproteobacteria bacterium | reverse complement strand
TTTCGCCTCACCATCCACAACGGTCATATCGACCTGGACCCGAAAACACGGTAAACTTTCAGTGAACCGTGTTTTTATATGGGAGCTATGGAGGCCACCGCACAACAATGGGAAGCCAAGGCACGACTGGACGAAGCCCGTGCGCGCGATCAACGCCGGCAAACAAAAGAACCGCCAAGCGGGGCGGATATGAAGTTGGCTCGCGTCATGCAAGAGGCCAAAGGAGAAGCCCTTCGACTTTCCCTTGATCGTACTGTGGCGGCCACGAGCATATTATCGGTCGTCGGCCTCTTAGCCACCGGGCTCATTCTCAACGCTCGTGTGCTGGGGAGTATTTTTAAAAACACCCGCCTCGGCGTGATCCGCTTCACGGCAAAAAGTATCGGAGAGATGCTCCCCAACGCCCAAAAGATGCGCCTCTTCACCTTCACTCCCATCACCGGCGCCATCACTGCCGGACTCGTCAACGCCGTGATCGGGGTAGCCGTGGTACTCATCTTCGTGGCCGCCTTCATCCCCATCTACATCGTGACCAACCCCATAGAAGCCGTTTGGATGTTTGGCGCGTCTGTCGTTTCCATATTCCTCTAGTATGACCTTTCGCGCGCAAAAGATGTTGATCGTGGCCGGGCTGGTGGTGCTGGTGGGAGGTCTCGGCGCCCTGATCTACTTTACGTTTTTCCGCGGTGCGCGACCGGTGCCCACCACGTCACCCACGATTTCTGCAGAGCCGACAGCGCCCGGCACATTGCCGGGATCTGCACCGGCAGGTGAGCGACCGGGAGAAGAACCCCCTGAGCCGGGAACATTGCCCGAGGCCACTCCGGTGGCTGCCGGAGGCCCTACCGAGGTCACCAAGTTGACATTGACAGGCGTTACCAGCCCCGTGGTAGGTGCCGACGGATCCACCGTGAACTTTTACGATCCTACGGACGGCAAGTTTTACACCATCAACAAAGACGGGAACCGACGCGCCCTCCTTCCCGACGCGTTCCCCAATGCGCAACATGTGGAGTGGTCGCCAAAATCCGATCGCGCAATTGTGGAATTCCCCGACGGCGCCAACGTGAGCGTGGACCTGCGCACCGGCGACACCGTGACCCTCCCCGCGCACTGGGAGGACTTTGAATTTTCGCCAAAGGGCAACGGGCAGATTGCCGCCAAGAGCATCGGCACCGACCCCAGCAACCGGTGGCTGGTGCTTGCCAACGCCGACGGATCACAGGCGCAAACCGTAGCCGCTCTGGGCCGGAACCAGGACAAGGTGCAGGTGAGTTGGTCACCCAACGACCAGGTGGTGGCCTTTTCGGACACCGGCGCGCTGGTGAGCGGCTTTGGGCGCAAACAAATTTTGGCCATCGGCAAAAATGAAGAGAACTTCCCCGGGTTGGTAGTGGAAGGATTCTCCTTTGAACCCATTTGGAATACGGACGGCTCGCAGATCCTCTACTCCACACACGGCCCCTCCAGCGACTATCTGCCGCAACTGTGGTTGACGGATGGCACCAGCAGCACCCTCGGGCAGAATCGCCGCAGCATTGCCCTAAACACCTGGGCCGACAAGTGCACCTACACCGGCAGCTCGGTGGCCTTTTGCGCAGTGCCCAAGGAGCTGCCCGCAGGCGCCGGACTGCAGCGATCGTTGGCCTTTGGCGTTCCCGATCGCGTCTATCGCATCGACACCAAGACGGGCAGCGCGGTCACGGTCGGTGAGCCCTCCTCCCCCACCAGCATGACCAACCTGCAGGTGAGCGCCGATGGCTCGACCCTCTTCTACCAAGACGCCAAGAGCGGCACGCTTCAATACTTCCGACTCCGCTAGTATGCAGCGGCTTGTTCTCTCAATCTTGGGCGTACTCGCGGTCGCGGTGATCGCCATCTTTATTGTCGTCCTGTTGCCCGAACGCGCACTCCAGGACAACGAATTCACGGCCATCCCCGAATCCATCAGCGAACCGGCGGTGACCTTTATTGACCCCATCCGCGGCAACGAGGAGGCCTCCGTGACCATCGTGGAGTACGGCGACTACACATGCCCACTTTGCCAAACACTCGAGCCGGATTTGCAAACGTTGATTGAAGAAGCCCCCGCACGGCGGCGCTTGGTGTGGAAAGATGCGCCCAACGTGGGGCTGCACCCAGAGGCCTTCACGGCCGCTATGGCCGCGCGCTGCGCCCAAGACCAGGGCGGCTTCTGGGCCTACCACGATCAGCTGATGAGCGACCGCGGCGTACCCACGGCCGCGCGCTTGAGCGCCATCGCAGAGAGCATCGGACTCGACATAAATGCCTTCGAAAACTGCATGGCCGCCGAAGTCACCCGCCCCGTGGTGCAACATACCCTCGACGAAGCGTTTGCGCTTGGTATTGAAAGCACTCCCCTTTTCTTCATCAACGGCAAACGCTACAGCGGCACCCTGACGCTCGACGGATTCCGCAAAGCGATCGAAGCGCTATGAAGCGGTTTATGGTTTATGGGTCATGGTTTATGGTCGGCGTTTGGATCATGGTTTTTGGTTCATGGTTCATGCTCTTTACCTCCAGCGCGCTGGCGGCCGAGCCGGAGAGATTCATTGCGCCTGACCTGCAGGTGCAGATCCCCGGGTTGAGCTTTGTAGATACCGTCACGATCGGCACTGGCACCAACGGCTGCGACGATGGATATATCTGTGTTAATACTATTGAGACCTACCTCAATGCCCTCTATAGATGGGGAGCGGGAGCGGGAGCTATCTTCGCGATTGTTCTCATCATGATCGGCGGCGTGGAGTGGATGGTGGGCTCGGCCATAGGCACCATCGAGAAAGGCAAGCAACGCATCAAGAACGCCAGCTTCGGGTTGATTCTCGTGATGGTTACGACCGTCTTCCTCCAGTTTATCAATCCAAACATCACCTCATTGCAGCCCGTTCGCCTTGAATATATTGAGCCACTTGCCTATGTGAACGCATCCGGCGATACGGCCGCCAATGCCCCCGCCCTTGCCGTGCTCGTGACTGCCACCGAGGCCGTCGCCGAAGCGCAGGAGGAGGCCAGTATCCCCGCAACCGATACCGGCCAAGGGACAACCATCGCCAACATGAGTCGCATTGGCCTCTCCTGTCCAAAAACGGGAGGGAGTGATGCCGTTGCAGCCATCGCTCGACAGTTTGTGGGCAAAACAACATACAGGTTAGGCGGAAAGGGGAACCAAACCCCACCATTCGTATGGGAATTGCCTCCAAACCGATCCGAAAGTACGATCAAAAAAGATTCGCAAGGGACCCCTTATGGCTACTACTGCCCCGATGATACAATGTGCCTTGATTGCTCCGGCTTCGTCCAGCTTGTCTCTACCTGTGCGGGTCTTGCCCCACGGAGCCCAGGAGCTGGTACAGCAGCGATCTTCCGCAACGCTCCGCATATCATCAACTGCGATCCAGAGACCGAAACCGTCACGCTCGACGACAACTCGGAGCATGTGCTTGTCCCTGGCGATTGGCTTGGCTTTGGCACCGAATCGCTTCCCAGCCCGTTGACGAACGGCTATGGGCAATCACTCGAGAAGGCTCCAAATTACGGGCACATCTGGATCTACGTCGGAGAAGGAAAACTAAGTAACTCTGCCGGTGGCGGTCGTCCAAAAGGAAAAGGTGTTCGTGAACAAGCATTGGGAGGCGTATGCACCAACTATCCACTCCAACTGCGCGCCATCGGCACCTAGCTGTGGCAACGATCTTGACCCTCATTGGCATTGCTTTTTTTGTTCCCCTCTCCACCCTCGCCCAAGCCGACGCCGAGACGCCGCCTAAGGTCATTGCCCCCACCCTCCAAGTCCCCATCCCGGGCCTCAACTTTGAGGGGAGCGTGATCGTCACCGGCGCAGAGGGCCAAGATGATTGCGCAGCAAACCACACCTGCGTCTACACTTTGGAACGCTACATCAACGCGGTGTTCAAGTACGGGGTTGGCGCGGGAGTGATCTTTTGCATCGTGCTGATGATGATCGGCGGCATTGAATGGATGGTGGGCTCGGCCGTGGGTGGCATTGCGCGCGCCCAGAAGCGCATTAAAAATGCGGCCATGGGGCTCCTGCTCCTTCTGGGGGTCGCCACCATCCTCGCCTTCATCAACCCCGCTATCACCGCGCTCGACTCCCTCTCCGTTCGGAATCCAACACCACCGGGGCCGCTGCCACCGGAAGCCATCGTGGGCAATGCGGCGATTAATACCGATGCCCAGAACATAGATGGCGAGACCGTCAACATATCGAGTGTCCGGTTTCAAGCCGGCGGGGGCTTGCACCCCAACATCGAAACACAGTTGGGACCGGGAGCCGAGATGGTGCACGGCGACATGTTAGAACCCTTGCACCGCGTGGCGAACCAACTCAAGGAGACCACCGGCAAGAAACTCCTGGTCATTACCGCCTTCACCGACCCCGCACAAACCGCTCGGCGATTCTATGAACTCTGCATCCAGGGCGATTGCTCAAATATCGTCTGTAATCCCCTTGCGGGAACAGGCATTGTAGAAGGGTCCTACAACGAAGGTTTCCGCTTGAGCGCGGGGTTTTTACAACAAACCAATGGTATGAACGATGACCAAATTGCAGAGCAGCTGGCCACCGAGGCGGCAAAGAACACTACGCGTTCCTGCCCCTACGAGACGGGCTACGCGGTGGGGGTGCTCTGCGACGGAGAGCAAACCACAAGTGTCAAAGATCTGGCCTGCCAAGTGCAGCTCGAGACGCTCATGAAGGCGGAAGGGTTTTGCCGCTCCTACTATGTGCCATGGCACTACGAAAAGAAAGGCAAACAAACCTCGGTCACTCTGTGCAACTGGCTCCCGGGCACTATGAAAAAACGCGGCGCGCTGTGCACGGGAGACGGGCTATCCCTTAAGTACACAACTGCGGGACAGAGGAGCACCTGTGCCGTCAACTATGGAAACCGCGTGGATAGTTGTTTGCGATGGAACATGGAGCGGGGCTACTGCGAGCTCGAGAGCACAGCCCAGTACGATTACTCGGGAGGATGATATGTTTGCTTGCTCCCATTGCGATACGCAAACGTTGAAGTGGTCAGGGCGCTGTGCCGAATGCGGCCAGTGGGGGACGTTGAGCGACGCGGGCGATGTTGCACCGGCAAGTGGTAGGGACAGATCGCGACCTGTCCATGGGGTCGCGCCAGCTGCAACCATCGGATTTGACGCCATAAAACGCGCCGAGAAACCCCACACGGCCACCGGCATCGAAGAGCTCGACCGCGTGCTGGGCGGCGGGTTGACCGAAGGACAAGTGATTTTGCTTTCAGGCGAACCGGGCATTGGCAAGTCCACGTTGCTCTCTTCCCTTGCGGCGCGCGTAGCGTCGTGCTTGTATGTTGCCGGCGAGGAATCGCCGTCACAGTTGAAGATTCGTTTTGAACGGCTGGGCTTGAGCCCAAAGCAGCTGAAGATGATCACCGCGACCGATGCCGAGTCCATCACAGCCGCGATCAAAAAAGAACAACCATCTCTGGTCATCGTTGACTCCATTCAAACCATGACCACGCGAGAATACGATGCAGCCGCCGGTGCCCCTACACACCTGCGCGCTGCTACCGCGCAACTCTCGGTCATCGCCAAAGAAACCGGCACACCGGTGATCCTCGTCGGCCAAGTCACCAAGGACGGCACGGTGGCCGGCCCTAAAATGTTGGAGCACATGGTGGATACGGTGCTTTCGCTCGAAGGCGACCCGCGCCAGGCGTATCGGTTGCTGCGCGCCTCCAAGCACCGCTTCGGCAGTACGGACGAGGTGGGCGTGTTTGAGATGACGTCCCGTGGACTCCAAGGCGTTGCTTCCCCATCGGCATTGTTCGTCGGCACCCACGCACCCACGCCCGGATCGGCCCTGACGTGCACCATGGAGGGCTCGCGCGCCTTCCTCGTGGAGATTCAAGCGCTCGCCAACGCCTCCAGCTACGCCACACCCGTTCGCCGCGCGTCGGGCTTTTCCACCAACCGCCTGCAGATGCTCCTTGCCATTTTGGAGCGGCATGGGAAGATGGGCTTTGCGGGACAAGATGTCTATGTAAACGTGGTGGGTGGCATGACGTTGCGCGAGCCGTCGGTGGATTTGGCCGTCTGCGCCGCCCTCGTTTCCACAAAAAAAGACGTGACCATTCCCGCCGCCACCGTATGGTTTGGCGAAGTCGGCCTGGGGGGAGAGATACGGCCGGTGCCCCTGCAGGAGCGGCGCACCAAGGAGGCCACGCGGCTCGGGATGAAGACCGTCTTGCACGCAGCAAAGCTCAAAACTGTCGCTGACCTTATTGCTCACCTTTCGTAATGCCCCATGGAACTCTTTTTGCCAAACAAGTACGTGGTGACCCAGGGCACCGAGAATGCGTCGGTGGGGTTTTGCACCGTATGGAACAAGCCCGAGGTGGCCGTGGCCGCCGCGCCTGACCTCGTCCTAAAGTCCGCCAT
The DNA here is from genome assembly GCA_964636795.1 of uncultured Gammaproteobacteria bacterium. Taxonomy (GTDB): domain Bacteria; phylum Patescibacteriota; class Patescibacteriia; order UBA9934; family UBA11717; genus UBA11717. The sequence goes on along the minus strand of CAZWSS010000034.1, from coordinate 2,460 downwards.
CGTGGGCACACTCTACTCGCGCCAAGGCGTCAACCCGCTGTTACGCAACCTCGCCCTAAACCCCCACATCCGCACCCTCGCCCTCTGGGGCTTCGGCCCCCTTTCCAACACGCCCTTTGGCAAGAGCGGCACGAGCGTGCTGCAAGCGCTGTGGAAGCATGGCATTGGCAAGGATGGAGTTGTCCCTGAAGTAGATTTTCACATTGAACCTGAAATCAGCCCGGCCGTCGTTGAACAGATCCGATCCAACGTATCACTCTTGGACCTCTCCGAGCATGAGCTCAAGACAGCCGTCGAAAAACTTCCAAACGAGATCACCGACGCCTACATGACACCGGTCGCCTTCGACCCACCCGCTCTGCGCCCCGTGGCAACCCTCCCCCACGAGACCGTCGGCTTCACCCTGCGCGGCCGCACGGTGTTGGAGGCGTGGCAGAAAACCATCTTTCACATCATGCGCTACGGAGTGGTCAAAGGCACCCAGTACGGCATGGAGCAGCGCGAACTGCCGGCGGTGCAATGGGTGGTGGAAAATGAACCCGGGCTGTTCCCGTCCGATGTTCCCGAGGACTGGCCAAAGGAGCTCCGAGAAACCGTGGGAGTGACCAAGGAGGCAATCGAGCAGTATCATCAGGTCTTTTTGAGTGGGGAGACAAAGCCGGGTATCGCCTACACCTATGGGAGTCGGCTGCGGCAGTGGAAAGTGAATGGGGTAGACGCCCCCGTAGATCAGGTCGTGACTGGATTGATTGGCAACCTCGCCAACAGCCCCGACTCGCGCCGTGCCGTGGCAACGACTCTGATTCCACCGGTTGATGTCACCGCCAAGGAGCCGCCGTGCTTGATCTCGGTACAATGCCTCCAAAGTCTGGACAAGCTCCACCTGTTCGCCACGTTCCGCAGCCACGACATGTTCAAAGCCGCCATCCCTAACGCGTTTGGGCTCTTGGCGCTGCAACAGGAAATTGCCACCGCCACCGGATTTGCTTCGGGCTCGCTGTGCATCCAATCGGTGTCGGCACACATTTACGAAGGCGACTTTGACCACGCGCGTAAACTCATAAACTGCTCCTTCCTTGAGCGCGAGCCCAAGAAGATATGGGACGCGGCCGATGCCGATCCCCGCGGGGCGTTTGTGATTCGCCTCGAGGCCGGCGAGATTGTGGCAGAGCACCAAGGCCCCGACGGCGCCGTGCTTGGCGAGTATCGCGGCAAAACCGCCCGGGACATTTCGCTCAAAGTTGCCCAGCTTGCCCTGGTTTCCCAAATTGGCCACGCGCTCGACCTGGGCCACGAACTCCAAAAAGCCGAGCATGCCCTGAAGCTCGGACTGGCGTATCATCAAGATCAAGCTCTCATGATAACGAAGGTATGAGATTGAGGCAATTGAAATGTGACGTTGGCGACGGATTCTACGCCGAACGGCAGTTCACATATCCCATATTTCGAGAGCTCGGAAAAGATCCGGCAGATTATGGAAAAGGATTTTGGAATCCTCTGACTTCGGGGGGGCTCGCTACTTCCACTGTGCTGAAAGCTAGGGATGTAGTAAACTAATGTTATGAAACCGACAGAAAAAATGCTTCCCAATAAGCCGCATGAAAGATGGTCCTTTGATATTGACTTCATGGAGAAACGCGCCGAGTCTTTGAGGATATTGGAAGAAAAAGAGCACGAGCGACAATGGGAAATGTATGTTCGAGGAAAGCTTGAGGGAAGAACTGCGTAGAAAGACCCTTCTTTTTGACACCTGTGTGTTAATAAACGCCGCGACTTATCCTCGAGCGTTTTTGGCTTTGTTCAGCCTCCTCAAAGACACGGATTGCACACCGGCTGATTGCACTTTGATTCGATCGGAACTATTTACCGGGATCAGTGATCCCAAGCTGATCGCAGCGCGTCGTAACATGGTGGATAATTTCGGCGAAAAAGATAAACCTCTTTACTGCATTCCACTCAACCCACTCGAATCCATCTCCGAAGATGCTCGCTCCATTGGAACGGCGCTGGCCGCCCCAAAAAGGTATTCCCCCGACCTCGTCGACTGTTATATCATGGCTCTCCTCAAACGGTACGGCAACAATTTGATTCTCATCACTGAAAATCATGTTCACTTCACTACTCGGCTGCTAGATCGCATTGCCGTGACGGCCATCGACATTCCAGAGGATCGAGTAATCGCGCTTGGATTCTATAAGTACAACCAACGAAAAGCCGAGCATGCCCTCAAGCTTGGGCTGGCGTACGGGCAAGACCAAGCATTGAAGTTGTAATGCGAGAAAATCCGATAACGAAGCAATCTCGATTGGTAGCCGCGGGCTTTAGCCCGCGTAAGCAAGAAGCGCCGACTAAAGTCGGCGGCTACCATAGTGACGATTAAATACAACGGCTCACCTCATCGCCCTTTGCTCAAACCGCTCCAGCTCCTGCGCCAAGGCCGGGTGCGCTTGGAGCCCACCC
>CAZWSS010000033.1:0-8942 GCA_964636795.1 uncultured Gammaproteobacteria bacterium | reverse complement strand
AGTTGATGCTCGTCGTGGTGGTGGCGGTGTGGACGCTCGGGTTTTTGAACGAGTCCCGGCGCGAGTCCTTCCTCTTGTTGATCCGCGAGCATCGCTGGCTCGCCGTGGGCACGGTATTGATATGGGTCGGCGCCCTCCTTGGCCTCACACAATCCTACGACACCGCCGCCTCGCTCAACATCATCAAAACATACTTGGTCGAGCCGGTCGTGTTGCTCGTCCTCTTTTGGAGCGTCAGCCGCTCGTCGGAACACTTCCGTGTGAGCCAAGTACTGGTCGCTCTTGCCGTCCCTCTTGGGTTGATCGGCGCCGTGGCAACCTTCCAAGCTCTCACCGGCTTCTCCATCCCTTCCACATGGCTCTACGACGGGCGCGCCACGAGCATCTTTCCCTATCCCAACGCCGTCTCGCATTTTGCAGCTCCGCTCTTGGCAACCTTTATTGTCATTTTCGTTTCGGGAAAAGCTCGGCTCAATCACACGCAACGCCAAGGCATGACGGTCGCCATGATCTTGGGCGGGCTCGCGGTGCTGTTTGCGCAAACCGAGGCCGCCATGGCTGCCATCCTGGTAAGCTTGTTCGTCGTGAGCTTCAACTACCGCCTTGGGCCGCGCCAAACCATTCCCTTTGCGATCGTGGGAGTAGCGCTCCTGTTCTTAGTCCCCGCCCTCCGCCCCATCACTATCCAAAAACTCACCCTGCAGGACTGGTCGGGGCAAACGCGTGCCGCCCAGTGGCAAGAGACGTGGAGTTATCTCTCCGATTCACCTGCACATTTTTTGCTCGGAGCCGGACCCGACAGTTATCCACAAGCCATCGCGCCCTATCACACACACGATTACCTAGAAATCTTTCAGTATCCACACAACATCGTTTTGAACATCTGGGTGGAGACCGGGCTCCTCGGGCTTGCGGGGTTTGGGTTGATCGCCTACGAGGTACTGCGTGTGGCACTTCGGCACCGCCGGCAGCATTTTGTCATTCCGATCTTTGCCGGGCTGCTCACCATGACTATCCACGGACTGGTAGACGTCCCCTATTTCAAAAACGATCTCTCGATGCTCACCTGGACCCTCATTGCCATGCTCCTCATCGCCGCCCACACCGAGCGCGCGTGGCTGGTGCACGACTAGCCGCGCCGACCGCCACAGAATCGAGCAGGTAAAATTGACGATCGTCAATTTTTCACGCTCGCATTTTTTGCACGATTTCCTCCACACTCGTGGACGCCGCAATCTCGGGCGTAATCGCGATGCGCGACAGGATCGCCTTCTTGTCCAAGCCGTCCTCATCGTGCAACACGTTTGCCGCACGGACGATGAGGCCAAAGATGGGGCCGGGAGCGAACCCGTACTTGATCAGCTCGTTGCCATTGATCACGTTCTCTGGTGCGCAGTCGGCAACGCCTAACTCAACAGCGCGTTGCAGACAACGCTCGGCCATTTCGGGCATACGATATTCGCCGGGAATCGGATGAGTATACGGCCCACGGCTGCGCAAGTCCGCCTCGGTGACATAGCACAGTAGGCGCATCCGTACCGGCTTGAGCTCACGCGCTAACTTGATGATGATCGCGTCCTCCTTCCCCCCGCGCAATGCCCACTGCATGGGTGCGTGGTGGTGCAACACCATCTTCTCGCACGCATCAGAAAACCGATCGAGTCCCATCGCCCGCAGACACGGCCACACAAACACAACGCCAACCTCGGCGTGCCCCTTGGAATGTACATGAGCGTCGTCTCCAACACGCGTGGTGTCGGGCTTGCCCGTGTCATGCAATAGCTCACCGAGCAGCACCGTCAGCCGATCATCGTGCGTGAGTTTTTGACGATCGACAATTTTTGCCGCTTCGTCGCATCCCCAAAGCGTGTGCTTCCACACCGATCCCTCGGGGTGCCACACAGGGTCTTGCTCGGTCTGTGCCATCCGCTCAAAAATCCGCAGTGCCGGTTGGTGAAAGAGCCCGAGGTCGAGCGCAAGTTGAAGGCCACGGGACGGCGTGGCCGCCTTGAGAAAAAGCTTCTTCCACTCTTCTCGCTTGCGATCAGCCGAGAGTTCGGAGAGCGTGGGCACCATGGCTCGCATCACCTCCATAGTCTTGGATTCGACCGTCAGATTGAACCGCGCCACGAGTTGTACGGCTCGAAGAACGCGCAGCGGATCATCATCGAAGAGATCCGTGTTGACCGCGCGCAGCACCCCCGCCTCCAAGTCCACGCGCCCACCGTAGGGGTCATGCACCTCCCCCGTGAGCACATCTTGAAGCATGGCATTGATGGTGAAGTCGCGCCGCTCGGCCGCCGCTTCAATGCCCATATGTGGATCCGTGTGCACTTCAAACCCCTTGTGCCCTGGTGCCACCTTGGAGTCCGTCCGCGGCAACGAGATGTCCACCTCGTGCTCGCCGACGATCGCCCGCAGGACTCCAAACGCCTTCCCCCCCCCATCCCCATCCTTAAAGTGACTCGCCACGATCCGCCGCAGCGCCGCCGCATCAATCCCATGGACCTCGATGTCGATGTCCTCGCTCTCCGTCCCGAGCCATCGGTCGCGCACCGCGCCACCAACAACATACGCCAGCCCGCGGTTGAGCGAAACGGTCTCGGCAAATGCCTTGAGTTGTTTTTCGAGCTCACGATCCATACGCACATTGTACAACGGCAACGATCCAGCAGTCCCCATTCCTGCGCTGCCAAGAGAAAAACCGGGCGTGAAAAATTGACGGTCGTCACTTTTTCACTTCACACATATTGGCGCCTCAAAGAAAAAAACCGTGCAGTAAAAACTCACGACCGTGAATATTTGCTGCACAGTTTTTTTAAGAGCTACGAGTGCGGTCGTTGACCGAGGTCCCCGGCGATGATACATTCGCGCGCGGAGAGGTGCCGGAGCGGTCGATCGGGCTTGACTCGAAATCAAGTGTGCCTTCACGGGTACCGGGGGTTCGAATCCCCCCCTCTCCGCCAGCAGAGAAAACGCCGTATGAAGTCGAGGCGTTTTTTTGTTATACTCTCCTTACTATGGACGCCGCGCAACCGATTCGCAAAGGCGTCATTCCCGTGGCCGGATACGGCACACGGTTTGTGCCCGCCACAAGGGCCATGCCCAAGGAGATGCTGCCCATCATTGACAAGCCCACCATCCAATACGTGGTGGAGGAGGCGGTAGCATCGGGTATCACAGATGTGATTCTCGTCACGGGTGCCTCCAAGCGCGCAGTAGAGGATCACTTCGACTACAACTACGAGCTGCAAACGTGGCTCAAGAAGCAGGGCAAGGAGGAGTTGCGCGAGCGCATCAAGAGCATCGCCGACATGGCCAACTTTACCTACATCCGCCAAAAAGGCGCCTATGGGAATGGGACACCTGTACTCAACGCCGAGCATGTAGTTGGCAACGAGCCCTTCGCCGTGGTGTTTGGGGATGAGTTTTTCTCAAGCAAGGTGCCGCGGTTGAAACAGTTGATAGACACCTACAAGAAGCATCCGGGCATTGTCTTGGCCGGTCGCAAAGTGCCCAAGTCCACCTCGGCGCGATGGGGCATGGCTGTGATCGAAGAGAAAGTGGATCGTGATGTCTGGCGCGCATCGGGGATCGTGGAAAAACCCGAGCCCAAGCATGCGCCGTCGGACATCGCCATCATGAGCGGCTATATCCTCCCACCGGAAATCTTTGCTGCCCTCAAGTCCACCAAACGCGGCCGTGGCGGAGAGGTCTGGCTCACAGACGCCATCACTCGCCTTGCCAAAAAGTTCCCCATCTATGTGAAGATGATCGAAGGCGAGTATCGCGACACGGGAACCAAGGAGGCCTGGATGAAAACCAACATCGCGATGGCCTTGGAAGACCCCGAGATCGGCCGCGCCATCCGCAGCTACATCAAAACGCTCCTCTAATATGAAACGCTCCCTCATTCTCCTCATGCTGGCGCTGATGGTCTTGCCGGGCTTGGGCTGCCGCGGCGGAAGCCAAGAGGCCAAGGACGCCCTGGAACCCATCACCCTCACCGTGTGGCGCGTGTTTGATAGCCAGGATGCCTTTGATGACATCATCGAATCGTACCGCGCGGTGCACCCCAACGTGCGCGTGGAGTATCGCAAATTGCGGTTTGAAGAATATGAGGATGAGCTGCTGCGCGCGTTCGCCGAGGACCGCGGCCCCGACGTGTTCTCCGTGCACAACTCGTGGATGAAGGGCTACCAAAGTTTGATTGAGCCCATGCCCGAGACCGTGCGCATCACCTTCCAAGAGCTCAAGGGCACCATCAAAAAAGAACAAGTGGTGATGGTGCGCAACGAGCGGACGCTTTCCTTGCGCGACTTGGATGACCGGTTTGTGGAGGTGGTGCCCAAGTATGTGGTGTATCCGACAACTGCCGAGGACGGCGCCACGCGCAACAGCATCTACGGCTTGCCGCTTTCCGTGGATACGCTCGCCCTGTTTTACAATCGCGACCTCCTAGACGCCGCCGGCATCCCCGAGCCGCCGCGCACCTGGGAGGAGTTCCAAGAAACCGTGATCAAACTCACCAAGTATGACGCGCGGGGCAACATCGCCCAGTCGGGAGCATCTGTGGGCACCGGCGCCAACGTGGAGCGCGCCAGCGACATTGTCTCGTTGCTGATGATGCAAAGCGGCGCCAAGATGACCGACGCGCGCGGTCAAGCAGTCTTTTCACATCCGATTGTCGGTGGTGGTGGACGCACCCTCCCCGCCCAAGACGCGCTGCGCTTCTACACCGACTTCGCCAACCCCACCAAGGAGAGCTACACATGGGACAGTGACTTTGGAAATAGTTTCGACGCCTTCGCCGCCGGCCAGACCGCTTTCTTCTTGGGCTACAGCTACCATATCCCCCTCCTCGAGGCGCGATCGCGCAAGTTGAATTACGCCATTGCCCGCGCGCCACAGATCGTGGACGACCTTCAGGCGCACATCAACTACGCCAACTTTTGGGTAGAGTCGGTGTCTAAGAAGAGTGAGCATACGGACTGGGCATGGGACTTTGTGGAGTTTATGTCGAGTGAGAAACAGGTCGCGTCGTACCTGGAGGCGGCCGCCAAACCCACCGCGCTGCGTGGACTGGTGCTGGATCAAAGTGACGACCCCAACGTAGCTGTATTCGCCGAGCAAGTCCTCTCTGCCGACGCTTGGTATAATGGCTCCGGTGCCGCGGCGGCCGAGGATGCGTTGAGCGATATGATAGACGCCGTGGTGAGCGGGACGCGGACCATCGAAGAAGCCCTGCAAATCGCCGAGCAAGAGGTAAACGAAACGCTATGATCTTTGCCCTCCAAACCTTGCTCGCACAAAACCCAACCGTGCCGCTCACACCAGCCACCGAGCGTGTGGCGGGCTCGGGCATCATCCCCGCCTGTGCCACGCAAGAGTTTGGCGCCGATAATCTTGAGTGCTTCCTGGAGCTCTTCATCAACATCGCAGACATCTTGCTTGGCCTGGTGGGCGTCATTTTGCTTGCCGTGCTGGTTTGGGGCGGCATCATCTACCTGACCTCGGCGGGCGAGGCGGACAAAGTCAAGAAGGCCACGCAGATGTTTCTTGGATCGTTTGTGGGACTTCTGATTGTCTTTGGAGCGTTCTCGGCCGTAACATTCGGAGTGCACTACCTTCGCGGAGGTGAAGGGAACAGCCAGGCCGTTGAAGGGTACGTCACTTGTGGCACGCCGCCACAGTACGATGAGCGCGGGGTGGCGACCGATGCCGGAGACCCGCAGAATGACAATCTCCCTTGCAGTCCTCTTGGCGTCTGTCATGTAGGCGTCTGCACCACTCCAGAGCCCGTCTCCACAGACATTCAAATTGATAACCCATGGGGTACTCCCTAACGCCTCTATGAATCTCCCTGCTCGATCCCTCATCGCCACCGTGTTGGTTTGGTACGCCGGTACCGCATCCGTCCACGCCGCCACTCTGTACAACCCCCTGGGTCAGCGCAGCATCCCGCAAATCGTGGGGTTTGTGATTCAAGCCGCGCTTGGTATCTCCGGTTCCATTGCCCTGTTGATGATCGTCTATGGTGGATTTGTTTGGTTGACGTCGCGGGGCGAACCTGACAAAATTAAGAAAGGTCAACAGACTATTGTATGGTCGGTGATCGGCATCGCCGTGCTGTTCGGCGCCAATATCCTTGCCACTTACATCATTAATACGCTCGGCGGCGCAACTGCCGGCGGCTAAAACAAATATGTCCATGCTCCTCTCTCTTCGTCAGTGGTTTGTTCCGTTCCTCATCGCCGCCGCGGTTCTTGGCGGCACCGTCGGCACTGCGTTGGTAGCTCCACAACTGGTCAACAATGTCCAAGCCCAGGACTCACTCACTACGGGAGACCTCTTGGACGATGACTTTGTAAGCAGCACGGGACTTGGTCAGGCAAACATCAAGGGCACCCTCGGCCGCATCATCAATGTGCTCCTTGGATTCCTGGGCATTATCGCGGTGGTGATTATCCTCTATGGCGGATTCATTTGGATGACGGCGCGCGGTAACGAGGACAGCGTCAAGAAGGCGCAGCAGATCATTGTGGCGGGCGCCATCGGGCTTGCCATCATTCTCTCCGCATTTGCCATCACGCAGTTTGTGGTCAGCGAGTTTATTACGGCTACCCAGGATTCGCTCCTTGAGTAAGCTATGTTGGCACTCGTCCGTACAACGAGCTGGATAGGAGTCGTGGTGGTGGCTCTTGGATTGTTGTTGACGTTGATCGCGGCTCCCGTTGATGCACAGACCCTCGCCCAGGCCACTATCAACGCCAACACCACGGGACTCACGGCCACCGGCACGGCCGCCTACGGCACCGGCACGCCCGTGGATCTCCCCTCACTGATCGGCCGCTTCATCAGCATCGCCATCTTCCTCTCGGGGCTGGTGGTCTTCCTCATCCTCATCTACGGCGGCTTTATCTGGATGACCGCACAGGGTGACACGGACAAAGTGAAGAAGGCGCAGAGCATGATTGCGGCCGCGGTGATCGGTCTCGCCGTAGTGATGTCCGCCTACGCCATCGCCATCTTTGTCGTCAACGAGGTTATTAACGCCACAGCCACAGGCTAGTGTATACTGACACCAACTCAAATCTTTACCCTATGACCCTTTCACGAACCCTCATTCCAAAAATCGCTGCCGTGGCCTTGGCGATCATCAGCTCCTTGGCTCTCTTGCAGCCCGCCGGTGCCGTGTTTACCCCCGGCTCACCCATTAATGCCCTGAACGACACGGCAGACGACACCACCCTCACAGGCGGCACGTCCGACGAGGTCTTCAACACTATTGGGGACATCGTCAATATTCTCCTCGGATTGCTTGGCATCATTTTCTTCCTCATCGTGCTCTACGCCGGGTTCATTTGGATGACCGCCCAAGGGGACGGAGACAAGGTCACCAAGGCGCAAACCATGATGACGCAGGGCGTGATCGGCATCATCATCATCCTCTCGGCCTTCGCCATCTCCAACTTCGCCATCAGCCAGCTGCTGACAGCTTCGCAAGCGGGGTAGCGAGATTGTAGGGATGTAACACGTTACGTCCACTTCCAGAGAGCCCCGCGAAAGCGGGGTTTTGTCTTGCCCGCCTTGTCTTTTATCTTTACCTCTCACTTTGCCTTGTTATTGTCGTTGTCTTTAAAATCCTCCGGGCAAAGAAGTCTGTAACCGGGTAGCCGCCGACTTTAGTCGGCGCTGCTTGGCTGCGCGGGCTAAAGCCCGCGGCTACCGATAAAGAAATGCAAAACGCGCCGGTGGGAGACCCCGAAGGGATCCACTGGCGCGCTTGCGTTCGTCTTGCTCCAGACCCGGGAGCACGGGTCCCGTCAAACGGGACGATGGCGGCGGAGGGTGGCTAGTCCTCCGCCCAGTCAACGTCCCCTGGGGAGGGGGTGTACGTCCGCTGCAGCCAGCGGAAGTACCGGTTGGCCTCTCGGCTCCCGCGGTACTCCTTCTGGCACACATTGTACGTGCACTCGACCATGCTGGGCCTCGCAGCCCAGAGGCCGTTCCACGACTCACCACCGACGTAGGAGATCCCACGGGCCGAGCCCGTGTTCTCCCCGAACATCATGATGGTGATCTCCCCGATCTCGACGGACGGGTCCGGCCGGACGTATCCGACCGAACCCGCGGGGCAGAAGCTCACCATCTTCCGGCGAGCATGCACCCGACCATCCGCCTCACGGACGGTCCCGAGATCCACCCAGAGCTCCTCCGTCCGCCCAGTGGAGCGGCTCCACTCCCCGTCGATGAAGACGAGGGAGGGGCCGGCCGCCGTGAAGCGGTGGAGGTATCGGTCGCTGTCCGCGTACCGGTAGCCCGAGGGCTTCCGGCCGCAGTGGAGGACGCTGGGGGACTCGGGGATGTCCTGGTCCCCCGTCTCCATCCACTCCGCCGAGTCCATGGGCGGAGTGAGGGAGCCGCCGGCGAGTCCGACGGACAGGGGGGTCACCTCCACTCTCAGTCGCGCTGCCGCGGCTTCCTGCCGCAGCCGCTCAGCTTCCACCTCCGCCAGCGCAGCTTCCTGCCGCGCTGCCTCGAGCTCACGCTCCAGCCGCTCCTCGACCTCGTCGGTCCCTCCCCCTGCCAAGGGGGAGTTGGAGGGGGTCATCGAATCTGTCTCGACAACCTCATCCTGGACCGGGAGGGTATCGCTATAGCCGAGTTCCGCCGCGGTCGCGCGGCGGACCCGCCTTGCCCCGGGAGGGGTGGGGGCTGGGGTTGTGGGCTCCCCCGCTCCGTCCTTCCCCCCTTGCGGAGGGGGGACTGAGGGGGGTGCTCGAGGACTCGCCGTCTCCACCGCCACACATCGCCATGGTCAGGACCATCCCGACCACGACGACCGTGAGGAGGAGGGCGGCGAGCTGGAGGATCAGTCCGCGTCTCACTTCTTCTCCTTCTTCTTCAGCGCCTCGAGCTCTCGCTCCAGGCGCAACACT
>CAZWSS010000032.1:0-9118 GCA_964636795.1 uncultured Gammaproteobacteria bacterium | reverse complement strand
TGTTGGCCTTGGAAGGTGTCTGGTCAGAGGTGAATGCACGAAATTCTCGGTTTCCGTTTCAGGAAGGGTTTGTTCAACGAGAAATATGGGCATTTGAGGAAAAGACGATCCGTGAAGCTGTTTTGAACGCGGTAGCACATCGGGATTTTTTACGAACGGGAGCATTCATACTTGTTCGAGCCACACCAGAAAGTTTTGTCATTCAGAGTCCTGGTGGATTTGTTAGGGGCGTGAATCAGGAGAATATATTGGATCGATGCGAACGCCGCAATCCTCTTTTGGCGAATGCGCTTCAGTGTCTGGGATTGGTGGAAAAATCCGGCCAAGGGATTGATTTCATTTCTGCGGCAAACATCCGTGCGGGAAAGGGATTACCCACATTTGTAGGATCGGATGATCTGACGGTTGTCCTGTCCATACCCACCGCCGTAAAAGATCCGTCCTTTGTCCGGTATATCGAAAAATCGATTAATGAAAAGCAGATTACTCTGACTATCGCTGAGCTAATCGAGCTAGAGCGTCTGCGCCTATCTGGCTCCCTGAAGGAGATTAAGTTCAAAGATAAGTTTTTGCAGCACGGGTTGATTGAGACAATTGGAAATACGAGTGGTCGAAAATTTGTTCTTTCTCATAGATATTACGAATTCACTGGAAGTACTGGGCAGAGTTTGCGTATCAGCGGTTTGGAGCGTTCTAAAGTGAAGGAATTACTTTATACACACATCGAACGCCATGGATCTTTGAGACTATCAGACGGCTTGAATGCTTTTCCAGAATATAAAGTTCAAGACATCCACAATATGCTCCAGGAACTAAAGAAGGAAGGAAGGATTATTTTTGTAGGAGCAAAAAAGTATGGTGTCTGGAAGTTAGCTGGAAGAACGTGAAATACTTTAAAAAGTGTTCTTTTTGCCCGAAATACAACGTATTAAGTTAACTATAAACTAACTACAGCCTGTGGCTCTACACCCCGATTTCCCCAAAGATCCGTATGCGATTCTCGATCCTGAGACTCGCTGGTTTCCGGCCGATGAATCTTTGCGTGAGGAGCGGTGGGAGAAATTGATGCCGCCGATGGTTCCTAAAATCCGTCGGCTCGTAAAAGAGTGGCGAGATAACGAATATGCGGGAGCCAGCCCCACTACGCGAGCGTTGTTGCGTTGGTGGTTTGTGGACGAGCATGTGCAATGGCAATCCAATGGTACGGCCAAGATCTTTCGTTATTACTTTGCTCAACGTGAGGCAGTAGAGACCGCCATATATCTTTACGAAGTTGAAGGTATACGCAATCCAGATGATCTGATGAAGCACAATAGTTCAGGTCGCGTGTCCTCCGGAATGTTTGATGAGACATGGCTGCGGCTTGTATTGAAAATGGCAACGGGAAGCGGCAAAACCAAGGTGTTGTCACTGCTCATTACTTGGAGCTATTTCCATCGCAAGTACGAACCAGAATCAACCCTCTCCAAGAATTTCCTCGTCATCACACCAAACATCATCGTTCTTGATCGTATTCGTAGTGATTTCGACGGTTGCAAAATGTTTTGGGCTGATCCGATCATTCCGGACAACGGTTATGAAGGTCAGAATTGGCATGATGATTTCCAAATCACCGTGCATATTCAGGATGCCGTCACAGGTATCTCATCCGAGGGTAATATTTTTCTTACCAACATTCATCGTGTCTACGATAGCGAGGCAAAGGCGGCGAGCGCGGACGATGAAAATTCCGAGGATTATTTTCTTGGGAATAAACCTGTTACAAAAACTACTGATTCCGGTGTGAACCTTTCGGACATCGTTCGTGAGGTTGATGAGCTGATGATTCTGAACGATGAAGCCCATCACATCCACGACCCGAAGATGGCCTGGTTCAAATCCATCGAGGATATTGCGAATCGGATGACGATCAAAGGAAAGCGTCTCTCGCTTCAGATTGATGTGACGGCAACGCCAAAAACCGAGCGCGGCGAGATTTTTGTGCAAACGGTATGCGATTATCCGCTTGTTGAGGCGATCCATCAGGGTGTGGTCAAACATCCGGTGCTACCCGATCAGGCTAGCCGAGCCAAGTTGCAGGAGACAGAAAGTAGTAATTTCATTGAGCGGTATAAAGATTTTCTCGACCTCGGCTATTTGGAGTGGCAGAAAACATATCACGAACATATAAAGGCGGGGAAAAAGGCCATCTTGTTCGTCATGACCGACGACACGACAAACTGTGATGCCGTCGCTGAGTTCATGGAACGGCAATACACGGAACTTGGAAAGGTGTTGACCATTCACACAAACAAATCAGGTGATGTTGCTGAAGGAAAAAAGGACAAAGACGAGCTTGATCGTCTGCGTAAACTCTCAAACGAGATTGATCGAATGGATAGTCCGTATAAGGCGATCGTGTCCGTCCTCATGCTTAAGGAGGGTTGGGATGTGCGGAACGTGACCACTATTGTTGGTTTACGTGCTTACGTCTCCAAGAGCAACATCTTGCCTGAACAGACGCTCGGCCGCGGTTTGCGTCTCATGTATTTCGGCACGCACGTGCCTGAGCAGGTTAGCGTTATCGGCACTCCTGCATTCATGGATTTCGTGGAGTCTATTAAGGCAGAAGGCGTCGAGCTTGAAACACGCCGGATGGATCGGGACAGTCAGGCGATCGCACCGGTCATCGTTGAGGTGGACCGTCAAAATGTAAAAAAGGATATTGATGCGCTCGATATCGAGATTCCCGTCCTCTCGCCGCGTATCTTCCGCGAGTACAAAAACCTCTCCGAAATTCAACCAAGCACTCTCCAGTTCAAACCCGTTGCGTATAAGCAATTCACGGCCGCAGAGCAGCGAGAAATCGTCTTCAAAAAGATCGTGGGCGGTGAAATAGATCACGTTATCCGACTGGACAGCGACGCAATTCCTGATTATCGAAACGCGATCGGTTTCTATACGCAAGGAATCATGAAGGAGTTGCGCATGGTGAGTGGCTTCGATGAGCTATTTCCGCTCGTTCAAGATTTCGTGCGTGACGAGCTGTTCGGAAAAAAGGTGGATCTGGAAGACCCGAACACTGTACGCAACCTTTCAGAATTTGAGGTGCGGCGGACGATTGAGGAGACGTTCAAGAAGGCCATTAACAGTCTTACGGTTGTTGACCGTGGGCAGGCCGAGATCCGCAACACGATCAAAATCAGTCAGGCGCGGCCGTTCGTCTCCGAGCACAATCAGTACCTGACACCAAAAAAGTCAGTCTTCAATAAGATCGTCGGCGACAGTATGCTTGAGTTGGAGTTCGCGAAGTTTTTGGATGATTGTGACGATATTATTTCGTTTGCAAAGAACTATCTCGAGATCCAATTCCGAATTGACTATCAAAATGCTGATGGTAGCATCGCTTACTATTACCCAGATTTTTTGGTGAAGGTTGATGCCAAAACCGTGTACGTTATCGAGACAAAAGGCCGCGAAGATTTAGATGATCCGCGCAAGATCGCCCGGCTTGAGCAGTGGTGCAAAGATGCAAACGAACAGCAAAAGAAAATCCATTACGACATGCTGTATGTGAAGCAGGATGATTGGGAGAGGTATCGACCAAAAACATTTCAGGAATGCTTATCCGCATTTGAATAATATCCCCTATGATCCTCTCCGACCGAGACATAAAAGCCGCCATGAAGGCGGGCGAGATCTCCGTTGATCCTTACGAGGACAAGATGCTGCAGCCGGCTTCCATTGATCTACATTTGGATCGCAACTTCCTGATCTTTGACACCAACAACAACTTTGTCATTGACCCCAAGAAGCCCATGGAGCCCATGATGAAGGAGATTGAAATTGCCAACGACAAGCCGTTCGTCCTCCACCCGGGCGAGTTTGCGCTTGCCATGATTTACGAGACCACCGGTGTGTCGGATCAGTATGTGGGGCGACTTGAAGGCAAGAGTTCCGTGGGACGCATGGGGCTGCTCATTCACGTCACCGCCGGATTTTTGGATCCGGGCAATGCACTCAAGATGACCCTTGAACTCTGCAACGTGGCCAACATGCCCATCCTCCTTTATTACAAAATGCCCATTGCTCAAATCGCCTTCGAAAAAATTTCCTCGCCCGTAGATCGCCCCTACTCCGCCGCGCTGGGGAGCAAGTATGTGGGCGACATGAAGCCACGAGCGAGTCAGATGTGGAAAAACTTCCTTCCCCAAGACCCAGGGACGCCCTAGAGCACTATCCACAGGAGGCCATAAAAACCTGGTATAATATGCGTGATGGGATTCTCTCTGAAACAAGGTGCCTTGTTCGTTATTGACGGCAGCGACGGCTCCGGCAAGGCCACCCAAACCAAGCGGCTCGTGGAGCGTCTCCAAGCCGAGGGGCTTGATGTGGAAACCGTTTCGTTTCCGCGCTATGGAAAAAAGAGCTGCGGCCTGGTGGAGGAATACTTGAGTGGCAAGTACGGGAACGCCGGGGACATTTCGGCGCATGCGGGATCGTTGTTCTACGCGCTTGATCGGTTTGATGCGTCGTTTGAGATCCGATCGTGGATGGAAGCGGGCAAGGTCGTGATAGCCGATCGCTATGTGGCTGCCAACATGGGTCATCAAGGATCCAAGATTACCGACCCGGAGGAGCGTCTCGCCTACTTATTGTGGAACGATCACCTGGAGCACGAGATCCTTGGCATCCCGCGACCAACGGTCAACATCATTTTGAGCGTGACACCGGAGATCGCACAGCGGCTTGCACTTGCCAACGCTGATGGCAAGATCAAAATCGCTAAAGACATCCACGAGAGCAATACCGATCATCTGCGAGCAGCGTATGAAACGTACAAAGATATCGCCGCACGGTTTCCAAACTTCGTCCACATTGACTGCACACACGAGGGCACGCTGCGAAGTGTGGAAGAAATCCACGGCGAGGTCTGGAACGTGATCCTTCCCCATCTCGGACGTCCGCCGATGTCCCCTCCTCTCCCGACCATGAACCATGAACCAAAAACCCTGCACCTTGTATGAGCCAGCTCATCGGCATAGGCGCGTTGATTGACCGCGCCTGGGAGCACTATCGCGCCAACCTGCCCATGCTCCTCAAAATCACAGCATGGATGTTGATCGTAGCCGCCATCAACGTGGTGGCGATCCTCCTCTACCCATTGCGCACGGGAGATGTGGGCGCGCTCACCGGCGCGGAACAGTTTGGCGAAATTCTGCTCCTCCTCAACAATACGGTTGTAGCGATCGTCATCGGCACCTGGGTAGTGAATGCACTCATTGAGGCCATTCGCACACAGATCGGGGGCGATCACGCAACACTCCCCACCATCACTAAGTCGGCCAAACGCTTGTTCTGGCCGCAACTGTGGGTGCGAATCATCGTGGGAATCGTGTACACTGTGGCATTGCTCGCCCCGTTTGGCGTTTTCTGGTTGGCCACCAATGTGGGATCGGCCGCCCTACCAAGTTGGCTGCTGTTCTTCCTCCTGTTCTTGGCGCTACTGCTCTTCCTTATTCCCATCGCGCTGGCAGTCTACTTGGCCTTCCCTTCGTTTGCAGTGGTCATCAACGGCAAGCGCGGGTGGGCCGCCATCACAGAAAGTGTGGCGTGTGTGCGCGGACGATTTTGGGTGGTCACAGCACGGCTGCTCATTCCCAAGCTTCTCTACTTCGGCTTGTTCTTTGTGGCACAGTTCCTGCTCGTCCTCCTCATCCGCGTCATTGCCTTCGGACTGCTCTCGTCGGAGGATTCGCTGATGGCGGTGCGGGTGGAATGGCTGGCGCTTACCACCTCATATGCCGTGCTCTTTGTCTTCCTTAATCCTATTCTATTCATCACCGATACCTTGGTGTACCTCGGGTTGAAGAAATAACTGTATGGAACAAGTCATCGTGCAACGTCTTCCAAAGATCGGAGAAATCCTCTCCGTGTCCGTCCGCGCCGCCCGGTCCAACATGGGCGCATTTGCCCGCGTTATTTTGCCCTACATCGCTGTCTTCGCTGTGCAAAACATCTTGCAGACACTGTGGCCCACCAACCCGGTCGCCATGGTGATCAATGTTATCCTTTTCATCGCCCTCATCGCGATCAGCATTTGGATGGGTATCCTGCTCTCGCGGGTGAGCTACCAAGCCACCATGAGCGGCAAGGCCGACTTGGCTGCCGCACAAAAGGATTGGACGAAAGTGATTTGGCCCATGGTCGTGGTTTCCATCCTCACAAACATCATCATCATGATCGGGTTGATCATCCTCATCGTCCCGGGCATCATCTTGGCACTCATGTACTTCTCGGCACCATACCTCGCCGTGATCGACAACAAAAAGATCGGCGAGTCGCTCTCACAGAGCATTCAGCTCTCCAAGGGACATAAGTGGGATCTGTTTGTAAAGCTACTCGTCTCCTCCGCCGTGATAGGCATCCCGTCCCTGATCGTCTTCTGGGTGGTCATCTTTGCCCTGACGGAGCTAGGTACACTCTTCTCCCCCACCGCAGGACAGGTGCTTGGCGTGATTGGAGCCCTCTTGATCATGATTCCCATCATCCCCCTGTTCACCAACATCGAAACGTACCTGTTTGGACACCTTAAGAAACTCGCCGGAGTACAGATTGCTTCGTCGTCGAACTCCTCGCAATGACCAAGAAAGAGCCCTTCGGGGCTCTTTTTGTTATACTGTCGCCCATGGAATACCATCATCTGGAGCCGGTCATTGGGCTGGAAATCCACGTGCAACTCAAGACGCGCACCAAGCTGTTTTCCCCTGTGGACAACCACGCGGAAGGGGCGGCGCCCAATACGCTCGTGAGCGCTATTGATGTGGGGCATCCGGGAACATTGCCGCAACTCAACGCCGAGGCACTGCGCTTTGCGGTCCGCATTGGGTTGGCGCTTGGCTGCCGCATCAAAACCCCAACATTTTTTGATCGCAAACACTACCTCTACCCGGATCTCCCTAAGGGCTACCAAATTTCGCAGTTCGATGTGCCGGTGGCGGTCGATGGCGTGTTGACGGTGGAGCACCCGGAAGATCCGGAGCAGTCATTCGCCGTGCGGATTGAGCGCGCGCACTTGGAGGAGGACGCGGCCAAGAACGTGCACCGTAACGGCAAGACACTCGTGGACTTCAACCGCGCCGGGACACCGCTAGTGGAGATGGTCACGCGCCCGGACTTGCGTTCGCCACAACAGGCAAAACTGTTTTTACAGGAGCTGCGCCGGTTGCTGCGCTTCTTGGGGGTGAGCGACGCTGACATGGAGAAGGGCCACATGCGCTGTGACGCCAACGTGTCGCTGCGCCCCGTGGACAAAGATGGCCGTGCGGTGGAGCAGGAGTTTTACCCCAAAACGGAGGTAAAAAATATGAACTCGTTTAAGTCGGTGGAGCGCGCGTTGGAGTTTGAGATCGCGCGCCAAGGCGATTTGTGGAAAACCAATTCGCCACCTTCCATTACCACCACCCGCGGGTGGGACGATGAGCAACAAGTGACGGAGCTCCAGCGCACCAAAGAAGCCGCGGCCGATTATCGCTTCATGCGCGAGCCGGACCTGCCGCCCGTGGATCTTGCGGCATTCATTGAATCCGAGCAGCGCGCTCTGCCCGAACTTCCCGCCGCTCGCCGCGGCCGATTCCGCGACGAGTACGGTTTTGGCGAGCATGAGGTGTGGACGCTCACCGACGACCCGGCCATCGCCGACTTTTCGGAGCGCGTCATGAGCGAGCTTTACGCGTGGATCGCGGCGCATCCGGACGTAAACACAACCGAGCAAGACGTGAGCACGTTCTTCAAACGACCGTTTGGTAAACTCGCCGGACCGTGGATCGCCACCAAGTTACTGGGAGCGCTACGCGCGCGGTCGTCTGATATCCGCATCTGCCATGTAACCCCCGAGGACATGGCCGAGTTGTTGGCGTTGCTCTACCGCAAGGAAATCACAGCCACCAATGGGCTGCAGGTATTGGAGAAGATGTTGGACGAAGGTGACTCGCCGGCCCATGTGATCGCCACCCTTGGCCTGAAGACCATCAATGATATGGAGACACTGGGAGCCGTCATTGATCTGGTGCTCGCGCGCCACCCCAAGGAAGTAGAAGCCTACAGGGCCGGCAAAAAAACGCTGCTGCAGTTCTTTGTGGGCATGGTGCAAAAGGAAACCCAAGGCCAAGCCAACCCACAGAAAACGAAGGAACTGTTGGAGACGCGGCTCGCTTGAAACAGCTCTCTCACTCGCGTTGTCTGTTCGCCCCCTCCAACCTCCCCTCCTATCCTAGGAGGGGAACAAAAGGGGTGGTATTGATCTTGATAGCTTTGCTCATTCATCCTCTAAAAACTCTTTTACTAACCTCATCCCCTCTTCTTCCGATCGGATCCAGTGCACAGAGGAGTCGCGGCGGAACCAGGTGAGCTGGCGCTTGGCGAGTGCACGGGTGCTTTTTTGAATGGCGGCAACCATGGCTTGCTCGTTGATCTCACCCTGGAGAAACTGCACAACCTCTCGATAGCCAATACCCGAGAGCGCTTGCGACCATGTGTCCACACCTCGATCCATCAGCGCGCGCACTTCCTCCACCAGCCCCTCCTCGATCATCTGGAGCACGCGATGGTCGAGTCGCGCAAAGAGCGTCTCGCGCGGAACATCAAACGCGATCTGGATGGCGTCGTACTTTTTGGGACCCTTGATTTGCAACTCGGAGAACGGCCGGCGGGCAACCCAACATACTTCAATGGCGCGAATGAGCCGGCGCCGATTGTTTTCGTCAATGGACAACGCCCCCACTGGATCGCACGCTGCATACGTCGCCACCAAATCCTCCAACGACTTCCGCTCGAGCTGCGCGCGCAACTCGGGGTTAGGCGCCACGTCCGGGAACAACAAGTTCTCCAACACCGCCTGCACATACAACCCCGTCCCGCCGACCAACACCGGCAGTCGGCCATGTTTCATGATTTCAGCGACCACTGAAAACGTGAAACATTGATACTCGCTAACGCTCCACTCTTTTGAGGGGTCAAGAACGTCCACAAGATGCTCTCGGACACCCTCGGACATGTAGCATTCTTCCCCATCGACCTCTCGCCCCTCGCCTTTGTCCTTGGCACTGCCGATATCGAGCCCACTGTAGATTTGCCTGGA